>JAGWUY010000122.1 GCA_028868255.1 Alphaproteobacteria bacterium
TGCGGGGTTGGGCTTTGCCATGAAATGTGATGATGGTGCGGCGCGCGCCGTGGAAGTGGCGATGATCGGCATAATGTTGAAACTGGACTGCTGGACGGATGATGAGCGTTCAGCCTTGCTAGGTTTCTACACTGAACCCATCAAAAACGTGCGCAAGATTGAAACTGGCGCGATTTCAGGCTTAATCTGAAAATTATTTCTCAGGCACCAGCTTGATCATGGGCGACATGGGCATTCCCGCCAGGGTTTTGAAAAGGCCAAGGCCGATAGTGGGTTTGGCGAGACAATCATTTTTTACAAAATCTACGACAGGCTTGGCTTCGGCAAGCTTGGCCAGGTCTTTGCACAAGATCGGGTGCAAGACCAGTTCGCCAGCTTTTTCCTCGACCTCAAGAAAACTATATCGGGCTTGGGAATTCTTGGCTTCCACTTGCATGATCCACCAGCCGGGTTTTAATGCTGCAAACAGAATCTCCATTTTGTCCTTCTGGTTCTTGGTCTCATAGTGACGCCCAACGGCAGCGAGGTTCAGCAGCCCAGCCTCGCGTGACCATGCACCACTTTGCCAGTTCCACATTGTGAACTGAGTGCCAAAAGGCTTCAGCGCCATGATGCCATTCTGCTCTTTCACCAGTGGCGTCTGGGACACCAAAATGCAGCCACTCAATAGCAAACAGCACAAAACACACATCAGGATTTTCGTCATCACATGCTCTCATCATTGCCAGAGTCCAGAGTTTAGGGCACATATTGTGGCTAATTTGTAAAGAGTTCGGGAGCAACAGGGATGACCGATAACACCATATTTTTGGGCAAGGGTGAAATTCCTGAGGTGCTCTTTCTACCGATGGCCAATCGCCATGGCCTCGTCACTGGGGCCACCGGCACGGGCAAAACCGTGTCCTTGCAAATCATGGCCGAAGAATTTTCGCGCCGGGGCGTGCCCGTATTTGCCGCCGACATTAAAGGTGATCTTTCTGGTATTTCGCAGCCCGGAAAATCCATTGATTTTTTGGATGAACGCGCCAAGCAGGTGGGCCTGAGCCCTTACACCCATGAAGCCACACCCACCATGTTCTGGGATGTGTTTGGCGAGCAGGGCCACCCCATGCGCACCACCATCACCGACATGGGGCCGCTGATGCTCGCGCGCCTCATGGGTCTTTCAGATGCACAAGAGGGCGCTCTCAACATCGCCTTCAAGATCGCTGATCAGGAAGGCTTGGCACTGCTGGATTTGAAAGATTTGCGCGCCCTGCTGAAAGACCTGACCGAGCGTGGCAAGCAGATCACCACCGAATATGGCAATGTGGCCACGACAACAGTGGGTGCCATTCTGCGTCAGTTGATTGTGATTGAAGAGCAGGGTGGCGATAAGTTTTTTGGTGAACCAGCATTAGACATCAAGGATTTCATGCGCACCACGCGCGATGGCCGTGGCTATGTGAACATCATCGCCGCCGACAAACTGATCACGTCACCCCAGCTTTATGCCACCTTCCTGTTGTGGTTGATGTCTGAACTGTTTCAAGAGTTGCCCGAAGTGGGCGACACGGAAAAACCTTCGCTCGTTTTCTTTTTTGATGAAGCCCATTTGCTGTTTGCCGATGCGCCCGCCAGCCTGCTGCAAAAAATTGAGCAGACGGTAAAGCTCATCCGCTCAAAAGGTGTTGGCATCTATTTCGTCACCCAAAATCCGCTGGATATTCCGGCAAGTGTGCTGGCGCAATTGGGCAACCGCGTGCAACATGCCTTGCGTGCCTATACCCCGCGTGAACAACAGGCGGTCAAAGCCGCCGCCACAACCTTCCGCCCCAACCCAAAATTTTCAACCGAGAAAGCCATCACCGAATTGGGCAAGGGTGAAGCGCTTGTGTCTGTGCTGGATTTGAAAGGCGTGCCCACCGTGGTGGACCGCACCTTGGTACGCCCACCTTCCAGCCAGCTCGGCCCCGTAACAGCTTTGCAACGCAAAACGGTCATGGCGGCATCCCCGGTGTTTGGAAAATATGAAACACCAATTGACCGCGACTCAGCTTACGAGAAATTGAAAGCCCGCGCCGTGGTGGCCGCACCAGCGCCTTCTGGCAAGTCATCTCAAACCACGTCCATGATTGAGAAAGAAGCCGGAAAATTCGCTCGCCAAGTGGGCTATTCCGTGGCGCGGCAATTGGGCAACGCCTTGGTGCGCGGCATTCTGGGCGGGCTGACAAGGCGCTAGTTCACGCTTTTGTGTGCGATGGTGATTTCTCATTTTTGTGAAATCCCTTTAGATGAAAGATATAAGAACAACGTCATTCCCGCGAAAGCGAAAATCTTCGTTTCGGTTCAGGAACAGAGAGGCCCGCCTGCGCGGGCATGACGACGCAAAAAGGATTTCACAATGGCCCTTCATAACATCTTGCAAAATGCGTTCCTTGGTCTGCTTCTGACATTCACAACCATACCCATCGCAGCCCATGCCGAAACCAAAACATTGGTTGTGGCGGGAGGTTGTTTCTGGTGCGTGGAATCAGATTTTGATCATGTGAAGGGCGTGATCAGCACCACCTCGGGTTATGCCGGGGGCGACTTGAAAAACCCAACCTACGAAAACCATGAAGGCAATCAGGAAGCGGTGAAAGTAGAATATGATCCCGCGATCATTTCATATGACAAGTTGATTTCGGGTTTTCTGCGCACCATCGATGTGACAGATAGTGGCGGCCAATTCTGTGACCGTGGCAATTCCTATGTCTCTGCAATTTGGACCATGAATGACGCAGAAAAAGTAGCCGCCGAAAAAGCCATCAAAGATGGCGAGGCCGAGCTTGGCAAGAAAATTGTCACGCCAGTCAAACCCTTCACCACCTTCACACCCGCTGAAGATTATCATCAGAATTACTATCTGGGTCAAAACCGTGTTCTCACCCGGTTTGGCTGGGTCAAGCAGTCTTATGCCTATGAGCAATATCGCCTCGGATGCGGCCGTGATGCTCAGGTGAAGGCGGTATGGGGCAAGGATGCCTATCCGTTGCAGATGGGCCAGAAGTAATATTTAGAGTTGTGAATTCTTTTCCCTCCCCCTTGTGGGGAGGGTTAGGGTGGGGGTCGCTCCAATCTCAATAATTGACTTCGTCATACTCAGAAAAATTTCCCGACCCCCACCCCAGCCCTCCCCACAAGGGGGAGGGAGCAACAGGCCTAAATAATCTCGTCCTCATCCGCCATGGGCTGAATGGCGCGGCCTGATTTCATCTTGATGCGGGCCACATGAAACAGCGCATCACCCCGGTTGACGATGGGCAAATTGGTGCGCCCAATGATGATCCCGTCATCCTCTGCCAGCACAGGCACTTGCACAGCGCCGAGCGGATCAGAAATCACACCCACAGGTTCGCCCTTGCCCACACGGTCGCCTGCGCGGCGAACCGAATGCAAAATGCCCCCATCGGGTGCGCGCAGCCAAGTGCTGGAAGAAGATTGCACAGGTGCATGATGCCCCGGTGCCTTGGGCGCATCATCAATCATCCCAATCGCCTGCATCATGCGCAACGTGCCCTTGACGGCCACATCAATCGCCGCTTCATCAAACCGCAGCG
Organism: Alphaproteobacteria bacterium; assembly: GCA_028868255.1. Lineage (GTDB taxonomy): Bacteria > Pseudomonadota > Alphaproteobacteria > Rhizobiales > Aestuariivirgaceae > Aestuariivirga. The sequence goes on from JAGWUY010000122.1 coordinate 3,582, forward strand.
CCTCGCCACCCTCATACAACAACACCTTAATGCCTTCCGCTTTGGCGCATTGACGAAGCGACCCATCGCGTAACTTTGAGGTCAAGATCACGGGTGGCGAAAAGGCCTCAGCCAGCGCCGCTAAGTCTTTGTCCTCTGGCGCAATGCGAATTTGTGGCAGGTTAGAGCGGTGCAAGGCAGCCGTGTGAAAATCAATGCCAAACTGCGCCCGCTTCACCACATCTGTGAAAAAAAGTTCCGCCAGCAAACTGGCCAGAGACCCGCGCTCCGAGCCCGGAAACTCACGGTTCAAATCACGCCTGTCGGGCATATAGCGCGAATGATTGAGAAAGCCGAAACTGTTGACGATGGGCACTGCCAGCAGCGTGCCCGCCATGTGTTCAACTTTCAGCGCAGCCAGGATGCGCCGGATGATTTCAACGCCCTGAATTTCATCACCATGAATGACACCCGAAGCAAACATGGTGGGGCCGGGCCTCGCGCCATGCACCACATGCACCGGCAAATTCATCCGTGTGCTATTGGCCAAAAGCGAAACTTCAAGCTCAACGGTCTTGCGGCTTCCGGCTTCAACCTGCTGCCCGCCGATGTGAAAACCGCTCATCCCTTGCCCCGCGTCTTGGTGCGCCCGGGCTTGGCATTTTTCTCCAGAAATTCGATCACAGCCTTGGCCACATCCTTGGTGGAGGCAGCCTCAATCCCCTCAAGGCCGGGGGACGAATTGACTTCCATCACCACGGGCCCGCGTTTCGAGCGCAAAAGATCAACACCGGCCACATTCAACCCCATGGATTGTGCAGCTTTGAGCGCGGTAGTCTTTTCAGCCTGCGTCAGTTCCACCATCACCGCGCTGCCACCGCGGTGCAGGTTAGAGCGAAACTCACCTTCCGGCCCCTTGCGCTCCATCGCCGCCACAATCTTGCGCCCCACGATGAAGGCGCGAATGTCGCGCCCTTCCGCCTCGCTCACAAATTCCTGCACCAGGATATTCATGTCAGCGCCCCGAAACGCCTCAATCACTGACTTGGCGGATTTGTGCGTTTCGCCCAGCACCACGCCAATGCCCTGCGTGCCCTCCAGCAGCTTGATCACCACGGGCGCGCCACCCACCATTTTCAAAATTTCTTCGGTGCGGCTAGTTTCATTGGCAAAGGCGGTCACTGGAAGGCCCACACCATCGCGCGCTAGAATTTGCAGGCAGCGCAACTTATCGCGGGAGCGGCCAATGGCCACCGATTCATTGAGCGGGTAAACCCCCATCATTTCAAACTGGCGCAGTACAGCAAGGCCATAAAACGTGTGGCTGGCGGCAATGCGCGGGATCACCGCATCAAAGCCCTCCAGCTTTTCGCCCATATAGCGCAGCTCCGGCATGCGCGAGGTGATGTTCATATAGCATCGCAAATAATCAATCGGCACAATTTCATGCCCGCGCCCCACAGCGGTTTCCATGATGCGCTGGTGCGAATAAAGTTTGGGGTTGCGGGTGAGCAGGGCAATCTTCATTTCAGTTTCTTCTTAGCACGGCTGAGAATAAAGGAACGCCCCGGATGCACAAGAAAATGCCCCTTGATGGCTTGCCGCCCCAAGAGCATGGGCACCCCCATATCGGCGCGGTCCGTCAACGTGGTTTCCACGTCGAACTGGTGTGAACCCACCTGAATCAAAATATCAACGATGGGCCGCAATTCGCTGATTCCATTCGAACTTTTAACCCGTTTTGTCCCAATAAGCGGCGCTTCAAGATGATACCTGCGCGCGCCCAGTTGCAGCGTAAACGACACCTTCTTGCCCTTGATGGAGATGCCCTCGGCATGAAGTGCAGCAGACCGCGCCCCCGTATCCACCTTCGCCACCAAAAGCCCTGATCCAAAATCAGGAAACGAAACCTCCTCGCGCCACCCAATGAGGGGAAGAGGATAAAGCGTGGGGCGGGTGAGGGACATGGTGTATACTCTAAGTGAATCGATTTCTGATTTCTAGGGCAGGCTGTAGCGACGGATTCTCATTTGAGCGACGTCTAGTGATAGAAGGCAATTTTCGCTCATATCTACGTCACCCCGGCGGAGGCCGGGGCAGGGCTTGAGGTTGCGATGAAAAAAGCCCAATCCCTGCCTCCGCCGGGATGGCGGGCAAGATTGAAAAAGGTCGAAATGAAGAAACTTCTGTTAAGCGCCGCCGCAATTCTGGTTCTAGCCGGCATCGGCTTTTATGCCGCTGGCCCCTTGGGCTTTGGGCCGCCGCCCATGGGCAAGGTTTTGACGGCGGCGGAAAAGGCCAATTGTGGGCTCACCGCAGAAGTCACCGAAGGGCCTTACTATGTGTCGGGCACGGCGGAGTTCAAGGATGGAAATGTCAATGCCACCAATTTGCCCGGCACGCCTATTCAAATCTCCGGTCATGTCTATCAGGGCTTGGACAACACAAAGCCTGTGGCGGGTGCCGCGATTGAAATCTGGCACACAGATTCCTCCGGCAACTATCACCCCAATGCCAATGGCGCGGCCACCAAATACACCGCTGACCAATTGGCGTTGCGTGGCTTTATCAAAACCGATGCAACGGGGGCCTATCACTTCACCACCATTTACCCTGGTGAATATACAGGCCGCACCCGCCACATCCACATCAAGGTCACGCCAGAAGGCGGCAAAACGCTCACCACCCAATTGATCTTGGCCAAGCCGGGCGATGCCATCAGCTTTGATGATGACACCGTGTCCAAAGGCCTGCCCAATTGCGCGCTGCTGAAATTTGATGAAACCGCAACGCCAGAGTCAGCCAGTTTTGATTTCAGGCTGTAACGCGCCGCCTGCCTTGGTGGCGATCAAGCACCATCAAACCCGCGCAGCCCACAAGGCAAATCACCATGGCGGTGGCCAAAGCGCCACCAAAGCCATAAACCAGCCCAACGCCTGCAAAGACGGCGGCGGCAAGGCCTTTGGAAATCAAGGATACAATGCTGAGCAGGCTGGAGCCTAGCCCTGGCCGATCGGGCATCAAATCCTGACAATAGCTCATATGTTGCGTCAGCATCACGGCATTGCCAATGGCGTTCAGCACCCCCAGCGCAAACAGTGTGGCCACATTTGGCGCAAGGCCCAGCAATGCCAGATAACCCGCATGCACCAGCCCGCCCGTCACAATCACTGTCCATAGCTGGAAGCGTGAAACCGCTGCCCCCACCACCAGCATCAATGGAATTTCAGTGAGTGCTACAAAACCAGCAAACCAGCCCAACTGTGCCGTGCTGCCACCCAGCTTGACGGTGAGAACCAGCGGAAAAATAGTAGCGATCACACCATGGGGCGAATTGATCAGACTGAGCGCCAAAAGGCGAATGCCGCGCCCCTGCGTGAAAATGGTGCCGGAA
>JAGWUY010000123.1 GCA_028868255.1 Alphaproteobacteria bacterium
CTTAAAGCCCATGCGCCGAACGCCTTTGTCATCTGCATCACCAACCCGCTCGATGTGATGGTCTGGGCCTTGCAGAAATTCTCAGGCTTGCCCACCAATAAACTGATCGGCATGGCCGGCGTGTTGGACTCGGCACGGTTTCAACATTTCCTCGCTGAAGAATTTAAAGTGTCGGTCAAAGATGTAAACGCCTTTGTGATGGGCGGCCATGGCGACACCATGGTGCCGCTGACCCGCTATTCCACCGTTGCCGGCATTCCAGTGCCAGACCTCATCAAGATGGGCTGGAGCACACAAGAAAAAATCGACCAGATCGTGCAACGCACCCGTGATGGCGGTGCTGAAATCGTCAACTTGCTGAAAACAGGCTCGGCCTATTATGCCCCTGCCTCATCCGCCATTGCCATGGCTGAAAGCTATTTGAAGGATTATCGCCGCGTGCTTCCCTGTGCGGCCTATCTTGATGGCCAATATGGCGTCAAAGGCACCTATGTCGGTGTGCCGGTGGTGATCGGCGAAAATGGCGTGGAACGCATTGTGGAAGTGCAGCTTGATCCACAAGACAAGGCAGGTTTCGATAAATCCGTCGCCGCCGTCCACAGCCTGATGGCCGCCGCCAAGGCGATGGCACCTGAACTGGCGTAACAAAATTCTCCCCTTCCCTTCCCCCTCCCCCCTGTGGGGAGGGTCGGGGTGGGGGTCGCTCGGAGCTTCAACTGTCCCCCCACCCGAAAATTGCCAAAGCAATTTTCGACCTCCCCACCAGGGGGAGGTGAAAAGGAAGAACCATGAACATCCACGAATACCAAGCCAAGGAAGTGTTGCGCAAATTTGGCGTGGCCACCGGCAAGGGCGCACCCGCCTTCACCGTTGATGAAGCAGTGAAAGTGGCGGAAAGCCAGCCAGGCCCCGTCTGGGTCGTCAAAGCGCAAATACATGCGGGCGGCCGCGGCAAGGGCGGCGGTGTCAAAGTGGTGAAATCCATTGCCGATGTGAAGACGGAAGCCACCCGCATGTTAGGCATGAATCTGGTGACACACCAAACAGGCCCCGAAGGCAAGCAAGTGCAACGCCTCTATATCGAAGAAGGCACAGCCATTGCGCGTGAGCTCTATCTCTCCATGCTGGTGGACCGTGAAACCTCGCGCATCGCCTATATCGCCTCCACCGAGGGCGGCGTGAATATCGAAGATGTGGCGCATTCCAACCCTGAAAAAATCCTCACCATTCAAGTTGATCCCGCCGCAGGCTATCAGGCCTATGTCGGCCGCCGCATCGCAGCGGCCCTGAAGCTCGATGGCGATCTCGGCAAGCAATGCGTGAAGATGATGGGCCAGCTCTATAAGGCCTTCACGGACTGCGATATGTCGATGCTGGAAATCAACCCGCTGGTGGTGACCAAGGACAATCAACTCGTATGCCTCGATGCCAAGCTGGATTTCGATGGCAATGCACTGGCCCGCCACCCGGATATTGTGGCGCTGCGCGACCTGACGGAAGAAGACCCCAAGGAAATCGAAGCCTCGAAATATGATCTCTCTTATGTGGCCTTGGATGGTTCCATCGGCTGCATGGTGAATGGCGCTGGCCTCGCCATGGCCACCATGGACATCATCAAGCTTTATGGCGCAGAACCCGCCAACTTCCTCGATGTGGGCGGCGGTGCCACCAAGGAAAAGGTGACAGCCGCCTTCAAGATCATCACCGCCGATCCCAAGGTCAATGGCATTCTCGTCAATATTTTCGGCGGCATTATGAAATGCGATGTGATCGCCGAAGGCGTGGTCGCCGCCGTGCGCGATGTGGGGCTGAAAGTTCCGCTTGTCGTGCGCCTCGAGGGCACAAACGTGGACTTGGGCAAAAAGATCATCCGCGAGTCCGGCCTCAATGTGCTCCCGGCCGATGACCTGAATGACGCCGCCAAGAAAATTGTCAAAGCTGTGAAGGACGCTGCCTAATGTCGATCCTCGTCAACAAAAAAACCAAAGTCATCTGCCAGGGCATCACCGGCAATGTTGGCACATTCCACACCGAGCAAGCCATTGCTTATGGCACGCAAATGGTGGGCGGGGTGACACCGGGCAAGGGCGGCACCACACATCTGGGCCTGCCGATTTATGACACGGTGAGCGATGCGCGCGAGCACACAGGCGCCGATGCGTCTGTGATTTACGTGCCACCACCCTTCGCCGCCGATGCGATCCTTGAAGCCATAGATGCGGAAATTCCCCTGATCGTGTGCATCACCGAAGGCATTCCAGTGCTCGACATGGTGCGCGTAAAACGGGCGCTGTCGGGTTCCAAATCCCGCCTCATCGGGCCAAATTGCCCCGGCGTTCTAACCCCCGGCCAATGCAAGATCGGCATCATGCCCGGCAATATTTTCAAAAAAGGCTCGGTCGGCATCGTCTCGCGCTCCGGCACCTTGACCTATGAAGCCGTGTTCCAGACCACCAATATCGGCCTCGGCCAAACCACCGCTGTGGGCATTGGCGGCGACCCCGTAAAGGGCACTGAATTCATCGATATGCTGGAAATGTTCCTCGCCGATGATAAAACCGAATCGATCATTATGATCGGTGAAATCGGTGGCTCGGCGGAAGAAGATGCAGCAGAATTCATCCGCAAATCGAAGGTGAAGAAACCGATGGCAGGCTTTATCGCCGGCCGCACCGCCCCCACTGGTCGCCGCATGGGCCATGCCGGCGCCATCATCTCCGGCGGCAAGGGCGGCGCCGAATCCAAGATCGACGCCATGAAGCGCGCCGGCATCGCCGTTTCAGATTCACCCGCCCTTTTGGGTGAAACCTTGATGAAAAAGTTGAAGCGTAAATAATTTAGCCATATAGTGACCATATCTATACTGGAAGACGAAGGTAACGGGGCGATTGCGCCTGCCCGGTTGAAGCGGTTGTGCTGAAGCGGTTGGAACCAGAGGACGGACATGAACAAGACCGATGTTTCGGCTGCATTTGAGCAGTCTTCATTTCTCTATGGCGGCAACGCCAAATTTGTTGAAGATCTGTACCAGCAATATTTGAATGATCCCGCCTCAGTTGATCCCAACTGGCGGGTTTTTTTTCAAGGTCTCGCTGAAACCACGCGTTCGGCCTCGGGCCCGTCATGGGCAAAGCCAGATTGGCCAGCCAAACCCAATGATGAACTGACCGCCGCTTTGGACGGCAATTGGGCCGCTTACGAAAAAACTTTAGCCCCCAAGATCGAAGCCCGTGCCAAGGCAGCAGCGCCCGCAGCCGCAGCAACTCCTGCAGTCCCTGCCATTTCGCCTGAAGAAATCAAAAAAGCCACCATGGATTCGGTGCGTGCCTTGATGATGATCCGCGCTTACCGCATGCGTGGTCATTTGGCCGCCAATCTCGATCCATTGCGCCAGAAAGAACAGGCACCCCAGCCCGAGCTTGACCCCGCTTCTTACGGCTTCGGTGAAGCTGATCTTGATCGCCCCATTTTCCTCGACAATGTGTTGGGCATTGAAAACGGCACCATCCGCCAGATCGTGGATATTCTGCGCCGCACCTATTGCGGCACGCTGGGTGTGGAGTTCATGCACATCACAGACCCTGGCCAAAAGGCTTGGCTGCAAGAGCGCATTGAGGGCCCGGACAAGGAAATCACTTTCTCACCCGAAGGCAAAAAGGCCATCCTCAACAAGCTGATTGAAGGCGAAGGCTTTGAGAATTTCTTGAACGTCAAATATACTGGCACCAAGCGCTTCGGGCTTGATGGTGGCGAAAGCATGATCCCCGCTTTAGAGCAGATTATGAAGCGCGGTGGCCAATTAGGCATTCAGGAAATTGTTTTAGGCATGGCGCATCGTGGCCGCCTCAATGTGCTGGCCAATGTGATGCAAAAGCCATTCTCGGCGATCTTCCATGAATTCCAGGGTGGCTCGTCCACACCTGATGATGTCGAAGGTTCAGGCGATGTGAAATATCATCTGGGCTCGTCATCTGATCGCGTGTTTGATGGCAACACCGTCCATCTCTCGCTCACCGCCAACCCCTCACATCTGGAAATCGTTGATCCCGTGGTGCTGGGCAAGGCCCGCGCCAAACAAGATCAAAAAGGCGATAAGGAACGCATTTCGGTTCTGCCACTGCTCATCCATGGCGATGCCGCCTTTGCAGGCCAGGGCGTGATTGCCGAATGCTTTGGCCTGTCGGGCCTCAAAGGCCACCGCTCCGGCGGTTCCATCCATTTCATCGTCAACAACCAGATCGGCTTCACAACAAGCCCCCTTTGGTCACGCTCGTCACCCTATCCATCAGACATCGCCAAGATGATCGAAGCGCCAATTTTCCATTGCAATGGCGATGACCCGGAATCTGTGGTCTTCGCCGCAAAAGTGGCCACTGAGTTTCGCCAAAAATTCAAAAAGCCCGTCGTCATCGACATGTTCTGCTATCGCCGCTTTGGCCACAATGAAACCGATGAACCCAGTTTCACCCAGCCGCTCATGTATAAGAAAATCGGCGCCCATGAAACTGTGGTCAATCTTTATGGCAAGCGCCTTATTGAGAATGCCACCGTCAGTGCTGAGGAATTTGAGGCAATGAAGGCCGCTTACCGCAAGCGCCTTGATGAGGCCATGACGGTCGCCTCAGGCTATAAGGCCAACAAGGCCGACTGGTTGGATGGGCGCTGGGCGGGCTTCAAAGCCGCAGCTGATCTGGATGATGCGCGCCGTGGCCAAACGGGCGTGCCGATTGAAAAATTGCGCGAGATTGGCGCCAAGCTCACCAAAGTTCCCAAGACATTTAAGATGCACAAAACCATGCAGCGTGTGTTGGATGCACGCCGCAAAATGTTTGAAGAGGGTGCAGGAATTGACTGGGCCTCCGCCGAAAGCCTGGCTTACGGCACTTTGCTTCTGGAAGGTTTCAAGATCCGCCTCTCGGGTCAAGACGTGCAGCGCGGCACCTTCTCGCAGCGCCATGCCGTGATCGTCGATCAGGAAACCGAAAAGCGCTACACCCCGCTCAACCATTTGGTCAAAGAACAACAAACCAAAATTGAAGTCATCAACTCCATGCTCTCGGAAGAGGCGGTGCTGGGTTTTGAATATGGCTATTCACTGGCGGAGCCCAATGCGCTCACCCTGTGGGAAGCGCAGTTCGGTGATTTTGCCAATGGCGCACAGGTGATCTTTGACCAGTTCATCTCATCCGCAGAGCGCAAATGGCTGCGCATGTCCGGCCTTGTCTGCCTGTTGCCGCATGGCTATGAAGGCCAGGGGCCCGAACATTCGTCAGCCCGTCTTGAGCGCTTTCTGCAACTCTGCGCCGAAGACAACATGCAAGTGGCCAATTGCACCACGCCCGCCAACTACTTCCACATTTTGCGCCGTCAGTTGAAACGTGATATTCGCAAACCGCTCATCCTGATGACACCAAAATCTTTGCTGCGTCACAAGCGTGCGGTTTCGACTTTGGAGGAAATGGGCGAACAATCCTCCTTCCACCGCATTCTCTGGGATGATGCCGAATTTCTGAAAAGCGAAAAGATCAAACTGGTCAAGGACGACAAAATCCGCCGCGTCATCCTCTGCACCGGCAAGGTCTATTTCGATCTCTATGAAGCGCGCGAACAGGCCGCCAAAAATGATATTTATCTCCTGCGCGTGGAGCAGCTTTACCCTTGGCCGCACAAGGTGCTGGCGCAGGAATTGGCGCGCTTTCCCAAGGCTGAATTTGTGTGGTGTCAAGAAGAACCCTTGAACATGGGCGCATGGAGCTTTGCCCAAGCCAATCTTGAACGCGTGCTCGATTTCATCAAGGTGAAAAACCCGCGTCCGCGTTACGTCGGCAGGCCCGCATCGGCCTCCACCGCAACGGGCTTGATGAGCAGGCACTTAAAAGAACTCAAAGCCTTCCTCGACGAAGCACTGGCATAATCAAAAACAAAGGCGACAAAAAACATGAGCAAAGATATTCGCGTGCCTGCTTTGGGCGAGAGCGTGACCGAAGCCACCATTGCCAAATGGTTCAAGAATGAAGGCGATGCCGTGAAGGTTGATGAGCCTTTGGTGGAGCTGGAAACTGACAAGGTGACCGTGGAAGTGCCAGCGCCCGCCTCCGGCAAGCTGGAAAAGATCAATGCTGCCGCAGGCACAACGGTGAATGTGGGCGCTCTTCTAGGCTCGATTTTAGAAGGTGCTGTTGGTACTGCCGCGGCGTCCGCTCCAAAGCCTGCTCCCGCAGCAGTGCCTGCCCCCTTGGCGGTAAAGCCCGCTCAAGCAATACTGTCGCCGGCCGTGCGCAAGGCTGTGGCGGAAAACAATCTGAACCCTGCTGAAATCGCAGGCGCGGGCAAGGATGGCCGCATCCTGAAGGGTGATGTGATTGCCACGCTGGAAAAGCCGGCAGCGTCCGCCCCCGTTGCAGCACCTGCCCCCGTGGCCATGCCCGCAGCTTCTACCCCATCAGGCACCGAAGAGCGCGTGAAGATGTCTCGCCTGCGCCAGACCATTGCACGCCGCCTGAAGGATGCTCAAAACACCGCCGCCATGCTCACCACTTTTAACGAGGTGGACATGACGCAAGTGATAGCCATGCGCAACCAGTTCAAGGATGTGTTTGAAAAAAAGCACGGCGTAAAATTGGGCTTTATGAGCTTCTTCGTCAAAGCCTGTATTCAAGCCCTCAAAGACATTCCCGCCGTGAATGCCGAAATTGATGGCGATGATATTGTGTACAAGAATTACTACAACATTGGCGTGGCCGTTGGCACTGACAAAGGCCTCGTGGTCCCCGTGCTGCGTGGTGCCGACAATCTCTCCTTCTCTGGTATCGAAAAAACCATCGCCGCCTATGGTAAAAAGGCGCGTGATGGCCAATTGCAGATCGCTGAAATGCAAGGCGGCACTTTCACCATCACCAATGGCGGCATCTATGGCTC
>JAGWUY010000124.1 GCA_028868255.1 Alphaproteobacteria bacterium
CATGGTTTTATGCTTATGTGGTGGATGGCATTGCGCTGGGCATGGGCTCGTTCATGCGGGCAGACCCTGCGCATGGTGTGATCGAACTTGGTGGGATTTTGGTTTCGCCGGCCATGCAGCAAACGCGCGCCTCCACGGAAGCCACTTATTTGTTCATGCAGCACGCCTTTGAAACACTTGGTTGCCGCCGTTTTGAGTGGAAGTGCAATGATTTGAATGCGCCGTCCATCGTGGCCGCCAAGCGCTTTGGCTTCACCTATGAAGGCACATTCCGCCAGCATATGGTCGTGAAAGGATATAATCGGGACACGGCCTGGTTTTCGATCATTGATGGCGAATGGCCCCGCATCAAGGCGGGATTTGAGGCTTGGCTTGACCCCGCAAATTTTGACGCGCAAGGCAGGCAGAAAGCCAAGTTGCAGGTCAGCTAGCTTCTTGCTAGGAAGCGCGCAGTCAAATCAGGAAAGACTCGATGTCGGTTGATGAAAAAACAGTGCGGCGCGTGGCGCGTCTCGCCCGCATTCAGGTGGCGGATGCTGATCTGCCCAAGCTCGCTGGGGAGATGAACGTTATTCTGAGCTTCGTTGAGCAGCTCAATGAGGTGAAGGTGGACAATGTTGAGCCGCTCACTTCGGTTGTCGAGCAAAACATGAAGAAGCGCCAAGACGTGGTGACAGACGGTCACTATCCCAAAGCCATCACCCAGAATGCAGCCGCCAGCGAAGATGATTTCTTCATGGTGCCGAAAGTTGTCGAATGAGCAATCTCACCTCGCTTACCATTGCTGAAGCCCGCGCCAAGTTGCAGAAGCGCGAAATCTCGGCCTTTGAACTCACCGAATCCTATATCGCGGCTATTGAAAAAGCCAAGCTGCTCAACGCCTATGTGGCCGAGACACCAGATCAGGCCCGCGCCATGGCTAAAGCCTCGGATGCCAAATTGGCAAAAGGCGAAGGCGGCAGCTTGGAAGGCATTCCTCTTGGCATCAAAGATCTGTTCGCCACCAAAGGCGTTCACACGCAAGCCTGCAGCCACATTTTGGATGGTTTCAAGCCGGGCTATGAATCGACCGTCACACAGAACCTGTGGAATGCTGGTGCCGTGATGTTGGGTAAATTGAACATGGATGAATTCGCCATGGGCTCATCCAACGAGACTTCATACTATGGCGCCGTCACCAATCCATGGCGGCGCAAAAATTCAAATGCAGCGCTCGTTCCCGGCGGCTCATCCGGTGGTTCTGCTTCGGCGGTTGCCGCGCATATTTGCGCCGCCGCCACGGCGACTGACACGGGCGGTTCAATACGCCAGCCAGCGGCCTTCACGGGCACAGTGGGTATTAAGCCAACTTACGGCCGTGTCTCGCGCTGGGGAGTGGTGGCGTTTGCCTCTTCACTGGATCAAGCAGGCCCGATCACGCGCGATGTGCGCGATGCTGCAATCATGCTGAAAGCCATGGCATCGGTGGATGACAAAGACACAACATCAGTTGATTTGCCAGTGCCTGACTATGAAAAGGCTATTGGCAAGTCAGTGAAGGGCCTGCGCGTCGGCATTCCAAAAGAATACCGCCCCGATGGCCTGTCGTCGGAAATCAACGCCGTGTGGGATAAGGGTGCGCAGTGGCTGAAAGAGCAGGGGGCCGAGATTGTTGAGATTTCGCTGCCACACACCAAATATGCGTTACCTGCCTATTACATCGTTGCGCCAGCTGAAGCGTCTTCAAACCTCGCGCGTTATGATGGAGTGCGTTTTGGCTTGCGCGTGCCGGGCGATGACCTGATCGACACTTATGAGAAAACCCGCGCTGCTGGATTTGGCAAAGAAGTGCAGCGCCGCGTGATGATCGGCACTTATGTGCTCTCTGCTGGCTATTATGATGCTTACTATGTGCGCGCCCAGAAGGTTCGTACACTGATCAAGCAAGATTTTGATATGGCGTGGAGCAAGGTTGATGTGGTGTTAACACCCGCAACCCCAAGTGCTGCCTTTGCGCCGGGCGAAATCACCGATCCCGTGCAGATGTATTTGAATGACATTTTCACTGTAACGGTGAACATGGCGGGCCTGCCCGGTATCGCCGTTCCCGCAGGCTTGTCGTCGGAGGGCCTGCCCTTGGGCCTTCAGCTGATCGGCAAACCGTTTGACGAAGAAACCCTGTTTCAAACCGCGCATGTGATCGAACAGGCGGCAGGCAGGTTTACGGCCAAGAGCTGGTGGTAAGACGAGGTCTAATCCACCTTGAATAGGGCGAGTGCTCGTTCACCCTTCTCCCGTTGGGAGAAGGTCCCCAAAGGGCGGATGAGGGTCTTGCAACACTGCAAATTCTAGTAGCTTGGCACAAAGCAGCGCGAGGCAAGGCCCTCATCCGTCGCTGCGCGCCACCTTCCCCCGACGGGGGAAGGGTTAGTATTTGATCAAGGAACCTGACTTACCCCAGCTTCACCAACCGCAAATATGGCTTCAACGTTTTCCAACCTTGCGGGAATTTTTCCTTGGCGGCTTCGTCAGAAACCGAAGCGAGGATGATCACATCTTCACCCTGTTTCCAGTTGGCAGGTGTTGCCACAGATTTTGTGGCCGTCAACTGTAGTGAATCCACCACGCGCAAAATTTCATTGAAGTTGCGGCCCGTGCTCATGGGGTAGGTGAGGATCAGCTTGATCTTCTTGTCCGGCCCGATGATCATCACGTTGCGCACGGTGGCATTGTCGGCGGCTGTGCGGCTCTTGGCATTGCCCGAGGCGTTGGGGTGGATCATGCCGTAAAGCTTGGCCACAGTCAGGTCACTGTCGCCGATCATGGGGTAATTGACGGTCGCACCCGTCACATCCTTGATGTCATTCTTCCAGCGCAAATGGTCATCCACGCTGTCTACGGAAATGCCGATCATCTTCACGCCACGCTTGTCAAACTCTGGCTTCAAGGCAGCCATGGAGCCCAATTCGGTGGTGCAAACCGGCGTAAAATCCTTGGGGTGAGACACGATCATCGCCCAAGAGCCTTCAATATAATCGTGAAAGCGGATGCGGCCTTCTGTTGTATCGGCTTCAAAATCCGGAGCAATATCACCAAGTTGCAATGTCATGTGGGCCTCCTGTTGATTGATTTGTCCCATCATATCGCAAAAATCGTTCGGAATAAAGAACGATTTTAATCTTTTGACGATCTTATGAAAATCACTTCAAGCCTTAATCTTTTCTCCCTTGGGGTCATAGAAACTGCCAAGTTGCGCTGTCACCTCATAGCGTTTCCAGGCCAGTTCCACTTCCCATGTGCCGCTCTCGATCCAGTCCTTGGTTACGCCATTGGCATTCTTCACATAGCCCAAGCCCAGTGATTTATTCACGCGGTGGCCCCACGCGCCGGAGGTTGTGGAGCCGACGATCACGCCGTTCCGATAGATAGGTTCTTCGTGATAGATCATCGGCGCTGTGGCACCATCATCCTTCAGCGCGATACAGATCAAACGTTTCGGCAGAACAGGCAGGGCCTTCTGTTTCAACAGTGCTTCACGCCCAATAAAGCCACCCGGCTTATCCCAGGCCACTGCAAAACCAAGGCCCGCTTCCAGAATGGTTTCTTCATCCGACATATCATGGCCCCAATGGCGATAGGCCTTTTCCATGCGGGCATTGTTCATGCTGTGCATGCCGGCAGGTGTGAGGTTAAATTCCGCCCCCGCCGCCTGAATGGTTTCAAAAACATGGGCGGCAAATTCGGAAGGCATATAAAGTTCCCAGCCCAACTCGCCCACATAGGTGATGCGGCTGGCGCGCACGCGGGCATAGCCGATTTCCATCTCTTTCGATGTGCCGAAGGGAAAGGCCGCATTGGAAAGATCAACACCGGTAATTTTTTCAAGCAGCGCACGCGATTTCGGCCCCATGATCGAAAGCATGGGCAGACCGGATGTCACATCTGTAGACACACAATGCGCATCCGCTGGTGTGTGCTTTTTCAGCCACGCCATATCGCGCGTTTGCGGCACAGCGCCCGTCACCACCAAAAACTTATCTTCCGCCAAACGGGTCACAGTCAAGTCGGCCTCAATGCCGCCGCGCTCATTGGCCCATTGGGTGTAAACAATCTTGCCTGGCTCCACGTCCACATTATTGGCGCTGATATGGTTCAGCACCTTGCGGGCATCACGGCCCTCAACTTGAAATTTGGCGAAGGATGATTGGTCAAAAAACACCACGTCATTCATCAACGCCTTGGCCTCGTGCTCAGCGCAGGGGAACCAGTTCTGGCGGCCATAAGAGTATTCGTATTCACGCTTCACGCCGCCGCGGGCATACCAGTTGGGCCGTTCCCAGCCATTCACTTCACCAAACACGGCACCCAATTGATCCGTATACTGATAAAATGGTGAACGGCGCACGCCACGCGCCGTCTCAGCCTGTCGGTAGGGCCAATGCATGGCATAGAGCAGGCCCAGTGTTTCGGTCACGCGGTCGCGCACATAATTGGTGTTGGACTGGAACGGGTGAATACGGCGAATATCAATGCCGTTCACATCCATTGGCGCATGACCATTCTTGATCCAGTCCGCCAGCACAAGGCCTGCACCGCCGGAAGACTGTATGCCGATGGAATTAAAGCCCGTGGCCACGTACAGGTTTTTCACCTCAGGCGCTTCGCCCAAATAGTAGCGGTTATCGGGTGTGAAGCTTTCCGGCCCGTTGAAAAACAATTGGATGCCTGCCGTTTCCAGCAGCGGTACACGGCCAATGGCATTGGCCAAAATCGGCTCAAAGTGATCCATGTCTTCGGGCAGGGTGACGAAGGCATGTTCATCATCAATGCCAATGGCACTCATAGGCGGCCAAGGCTTGGCCTTGGGTTCAAATGCCCCCACCATCAGCTTGCCCGCGTCTTCTTTGTAATAGGTACATTCATCCGGCACGCGCACCACTGGCATGTTGCGCGGCAGTTCGGCGATGGGTTCAGACACGATGTAGAAATGTTCACACGCATGCAACGGAATATTAACACCGATTGAACGCCCGAGTTCGCGACTCCACATGCCCGTGGCCATCACAACTTTGTCAGCCTTGATGGTACCGTCAGTCGTTTCAACACCCGTGGCCTTGTTATTCTCAGTGAGGATGCGTGTCACTTTCACATTTTCAAATACCTTAGCTCCGCGGCTGCGCGCGCCTGCCGCCAAGGCCTGAGTCACGTCAATAGGGTTCACCTGGCCATCCTTGGGCAGAAACACGCCACCTTTCACACCATCGAGATTATAGTGCGGCACGCGCTGGCCAATTTCTTCTTTCGAAATCACCTGCACATCGAGGCCGAAATTCTTGGCCATAGAGGCCCCGCGCAGCAACTCCTCCATGCGGCCTTCATTGAGGGCAATCGAGATTGAGCCATTCTGTTTAAAACCCGTGGCTTGGCCCGTTTCCTTCTCCAGCCCTTCAAACAGGCCCGCCGTATATTTGGCCAATTCCGTGAGGTTGCGTGAGGCGCGAAGCTGGCCGACGAGGCCTGCCGCATGCCATGTGGTGCCAGATGTCAGCTGCTTGCGTTCCAAAACAACAACATTGGTGATGCCAATTTTGGTGAGATGATAGGCGATGGAACAGCCCACTATGCCGCCTCCCACAATCACAACATCAACTTGCTGGGGAAGGGACTTGGACATCAATCAGGCTCCATTGAAATGCACGTCTACACCATAGCAGGGTGGCGCGGGATTGCGGAAGCGCCAGTTCACTCACCTCATCAGTCCAGAACTTCACCAGCAGAGTGGCGCGCGTGCGCCACGCAGGATTTTCCTTTGCGGCGCGTGGCAGGCTTCGCTATGGTGTCGCAGAATTGAAAGGGTTTTTCCATGCATAAAGGCGATATTGCACCAACCGATGCGCATCAACGCTTGAAGGGCAATGCTTCAGCCGTACTGATTGACGTGCGCACGCAGCCGGAATGGACTTTTGTGGGCGTACCGATGGTTGACCGCCTGGTTCGCTTGTCCTGGCAGGTTTATCCCACCATGGAAGTGAACGCCCGCTTTGTAGAAGAGGTTCAGGCCATGGGCCTGCCCAAGGATGCTGAGATCATGTGCATCTGCCGTTCTGGAGCACGCTCGGCCTCAGCGGCCAATGCGCTGGCCGCAGCCGGCTTTACAAATTGCTGGAATGTCGCCAGTGGGTTTGAAGGCGATAAGGATGCTGTCGGCCACCGTGCGCAAGTGAATGGCTGGAAGGCCGCAGGCCTCCCCTGGGTTCAAAGCTAAGAGACATCAATATGGGCAAATATACCAAGAAGCAGAACCCTGCTGGCTGGGGTGATTCAACCAAACTGGTGCGCGGCGGCCTCACTCGGTCAGAACATGGCGAAACGTCCGAAGCCATTTATCTCACATCGGGCTATGTCTACGACGATCCTGAAACCGCTGAACGCCGCTTCAACGGCGAAGAAGAAGGCTATGTCTATGGCCGTTATGGCAACCCCACAGTTTCCATGCTTGAAGAACGCTTCCGCTTGCTGGAAGGTGCTGAAGCGGCTTATGCCGTAGCCTCCGGCATGGGGGCCGCTTGGGGCGCACTGGGTTGCCAATTGAAAGTGGGTGATCATGTTGTCGCCTCTAAATCGCTTTTTGGCTCAAACTATCAGATCATCACCAACATTCTGCCGCGTTTCGGCGTGAGCTACACATTGGTTGATGGCAGTGACGCCGCTGCGTGGAAGGCAGCCATAAAGCCTGAAACCAAAGTGGTGTTTTTTGAAACACCCTCCAATCCGCTGCTGGAAGTTCTGGATGTCGGCATGATTTGCGCGATTGCGCATATGGCGGGCGCATGTGTTATCGTTGATAATGTGTTTGCCACCCCCATCCTG
>JAGWUY010000125.1 GCA_028868255.1 Alphaproteobacteria bacterium
CGCGCCAAACCAATGGGCCAAAACGTCTCCCTCTTCGGGTTTTGATGACAAGAATTTAAAAGTGTCAATGAGCGGCTGGCTTCGGCGCAAAGCCGCAAGCCTCCCTACCCAAGCAGACAATTCTGAGTTGCTGTCTTGCCAATCCAACCAAGTGATCTCATTGTCCTGCGCATAGGCATTGTTGTTGCCAGATTGCGTGCGGCCAAATTCATCTCCCGCCGTCAGCATGGGCACACCGCGTGACAACAGCAATGTGGCCAGCAGCGCTTTCAAATCGACCGCGAGGCAGGTGATCTCATCACGCTTGCCATCACGGTTATTTTCGCCATTGGCGAAATTATATTTGACGCGATATTCAGTAAGGTCACGCAATGTGAAACCATCATGCGCGGCCAAAAAATTGATTGATTTCGTTGCGCGATTCTTGCGTTGAAAAAAATCCGAAGAACCGGTGATGCGCGTAGCTAAAGCATTTGCGCTGTAATCATCGCCGCGCCAAAAGCGCCGCACATCATCGCGGTAGCGATCATTCCACTCATACCAACGCGGCGGAAAATTGCCGAGCTGATAACCCCCTGGCCCAACATCCCACGGCTCAGCAATCATAATACGTGTCGATAAAATTGGATCGCTTTCAATGGCCAGCAACAGCGGCGCATAGCTGTCAAACCCATCGTCGCGCCTTCCCATGATGGTGGCAAGATCAAACCGGAAGCCATCAATCCCACACTTCAAAACCCAATGCCGCAAGGCCGCCGCCACCAGCTGCACATTGTGCGGCTTGTCCAGCGCCACCGTGTTGCCACAGCCAGCATCATTGGCCAATTGCCCGTTATAAAGCCTGTAATAGGACGAATGATCCAAACCGCGGAAAGAAACCGAGGGGCCAAACACATCGCTCTCGCCCGTGTGGTTAAACACAAGATCAAGGATCACCTGAAATCCGTGGACGTGCAATTCGGCCACCGTGTCGCGGATTTCTTCAAGGCCGCCGGGGGCCAGCCGTGGGTCGGGTGCAAAAAACGAAACGGGATTGTAGCCCCAGGCATTGGAAAGCTCCAAGGCCGCCAAATGGCGCTCATCAATCCAGGCGGTGATGGGCATCAGTTCAATTGTATCAACACCGATGGATTTGAGATGCGCAATGATGCTGGGGTGTTTGAGTGCCGCCACTGTGCCGCGCTGTGCCACTGGCACATCGGGGTGAAGTTTGGTGAATGACTTGACCTGCAATTCATAGATGAACTGAGGCTCTGAGGCAGGCTTCAAAACCACATCTTCCGGCGCTGGCATGACCACAGCTTTAGCCACCAGCGCTGCGGTATCATAGTGCCTCTCACCCAAATGATATGAGTAAGAAAAACTGCCACTCAAGTGAAAGGCATATGGATCGAGCAGCACTTTGCTGTCGTCAAACAACACACCCTGTTCAGGCGCCCATGGCCCTTGTGCGCGCAAGCCATAACGAGTGCCGCTGCCCACGCCATTGACAAAATCAAAATGCACATCGCCCACCCGCTGCGTCAACGCCACACGTGATGTCTCATGGTCGTGCTCATCAAAGGTGCAGAAGAAAATCTGTGTGGCATGGGCCGACCACACCGCCACATTGGCCCCGCCGGGCACAAGCGTAACCCCCAGCGGTGAAGCTGCGGCCTTTTTGACTTTTGCCAGCATCAGGTGATGACAGTCGGCGCAGCGCGGCCCGTTTGGGCTTCAATATCCGCAATGCCATTGGCCTGGGTAATCAGCTGTGCCAGTGCTGATTGTGTTTCTTGCGCATGCTTGGCCGCGTCAGCCTCATATTTTTCAATATAGACGCGCAACGTGGCCCCTGCCGTGCCAGTGCCGGACAGGCGGTAAATAATACGCGAGCCATTGTCATAAATCAGCCGAATGCCTTGCCCCTCAGTGAAGGAATTGTCGACAGGATCGCGGTAAGAAAAGTCATCGGCCTTCACAATACCGCCCTTGCCCACCAACCCGGGCAAACTGCCCCGCAACCGCGTCATCAGGCCATTGGCACGCGCAAGGTCAACCTCTTCATAGTCATGGCGGGTATAGAAATTGCGGCCATATTCACGCCAGTGGGATTTGACTATTTGTTCCACCGTCTCACGCCGCTTGGCCAGAATGTTGAGCCACATCAAAACGGCCCACACACCATCTTTCTCGCGCACATGGTTTGAACCGGTGCCAAAACTTTCCTCGCCACACACGGTGGCCATAGCAGCATCCAGAAGATTGCCAAAAAATTTCCAGCCGGTGGGCGTTTCAAAACTGGGCACGCCCAACTTCTTGGCCACCAAATCAGCTGCACAAGATGTGGGCATGGAGCGCGCTACACCCGCAATGCCCTTAGAATAAGCGGGGGCCAGTTGCGCATTGGCGGCGATGATCGCGAGTGAGTCAGACGGCGTCACATACATGCCGCGCCCGATGATCAAGTTGCGGTCACCATCCCCATCCGAAGCCGCGCCGAAGGCTGGGCCGTTAGGCGAAAGCACGAGATCACACAGCTCCTTGGCGTGAACGAGATTAGGATCTGGGTGGTGGCCGCCAAAATCTGGCAGCGGCGTGCCGTTCATCACCGTGCCAGCAGCACCAAAAATGCCTTCAAATATCCGCGTGGCATAAGGCCCGGTAATGGCGCCCATGCCGTCAAATTTCATTTTGAACCCGGATTTAAACAAATCGGCAATCGCGTCAAAATCAAACAGCGATTGCATCAGCGCGGCATAATCTGCCACGGGGTCAACAACCTCAACTTCAGTATTGGCCAGCTTGATCACGCCAACCGTATTGATGTCAATATCATCAGCTTCAAGCGTTTTGTAAGTTGAGATCACCTTGGTTTTGGCAAAAATCGCATCAGTTATTTTTTCAGGCGCTGGGCCACCATTGCCGGCGTTGTATTTAATGCCAAAGTCACCATCCGGCCCACCGGGGTTGTGCGACGCCGAAAGAATAATGCCGCCAAAAGCTCCGCGCTTGCGGATGAGATGAGACGCCGCTGGGGTTGAGAGCAAGCCACCCTGCCCTACAATCACTTTGCCAAAGCCATTGGCTGCCGCCATGCGGATGGCAAGCTGCACCACATGCGCATTATAGTATCGGCCGTCGCCACCGATCACCAAGCTTTTTCCAACAAAGCCTTCGAGCGAGTCGAAAATCGACTGAATGAAATTTTCGGCATAATGCGGCTGTTGAAACACCGTCACCTTTTTGCGCAAGCCTGATGTGCCGGGTTTTTGTCCGTCAAATGGTTTGGTGGCAACCAATTCAAACATCGTCAAATCAATCCCTTGTAAAGTGAAGCATAGGCCGCAGCACTGCGATCCCACGAAACATCTGTGCCCATGCCGCGCAACTGCATGTTCATCCAAGCAGGTTTGTTTGCAAAAAGACCAGCAGTTCGGCTCAAGGCATTTTGCAAGGATGCCCCCTCAACAGGCGAAAACTGAATGCCTGTGGCCACGCCTGCGCTGATCGCCGCATCATTGGCATCTATGATGGTATCCGCCAGCCCGCCGGTGCGCGCCACCACGGGCACGCAGCCATAGCGCAAGCCATAAAGCTGCGTCAGCCCGCAGGGCTCAAACCGCGATGGCACCAACATCGTGTCACAGCCACCCTGAACCAGATGAGACAGCGCCTCATCATATTTGGTGACAACGCCAATGCGCCCCTTGTGTCGCGCAGCGGCAGCCATCACTGCGGCTTCAATGTTGGGTTCACCTGTGCCCACCAGCGCAAGCCTTGCGCCCGTGCCCACCAGCCAATCCAGCAGAGAGGCAAAAATATCCAACCCCTTTTGCCAGGTGAGGCGCGAAACCACACCATGGATGATGCCGTCTCCGGGTTCCAGCCCAAAGCGCTGTTCAATCGCACGCTTGTTGGCGTCACGCGCCGCCAGATTGCGCACCGAATAATGCGCTTTCAAATCTGAGTCCGTTTCCGGATTCCACACATCAGTATCAATGCCATTGACGATGCCTGACAGCACAGCTTTGCGGGCCTGAAGCAAACCCTGCATGCCCATGCCATAATCAGCTGTGCAAATTTCATTGGCATAGGTGGGGCTGACGGTGGTGATGGCATTGGCGCAGGCCAAACCGCCTTTCAGAAAGCTCACATTGCCGTAGAATTCCACCCCATCAATCGCAAAAGCCTGGGGGGGTAAATCCAGAATGCCGAAATAGGCGGGCGGGAATTGCCCGTTGAAGGCAATGTTATGAACAGTCATAACAGTCTTGGGTCCGCCACCCTGATAGCGCAGATAGACCGCAGCCAGTGCCGCTTGCCAATCATGCAGATGCAGCACATCGGCCTTGTAGGCCCCCAGATCACCGCGTGCCAAGGCAGCAGCCACTTGAGATAATGCCGCAAAGCGCTGGGCATTATCAGGCCAATCCTTGCCATCTGGCCCCAGATAGGGGTTGCCGGGTCTGTTGAAGAGATGCGGCGCATCCAGCACAAACACCTCAAGACCCTTGGCTGTACCTGCCAGCACCGTGGCCGCATGGCCCATCAGCTTCTCATAGCGGTGAAACGGCACCGCATTCTCCAGCGCCGCCATGACTGCGGGATAACCCGGCAGCAGCGTGCGCATGGTCACCCCATGCTTGGCCAGTGCCCCCGGCAAAGCTCCCGCCACATCGGCGAGGCCGCCCGTCTTGATCAGCGGATAAACTTCCGATGCAACAGAAAGAACCTGCATCAGGAGAGCCGGTCAATCATCGGTTGGGTGATCAGGCAAACCCCGCCTTCGGAGCGGCGGAACCGCTTGGCATCAGACACCGGGTCTTCACCCACAACCAGCCCTTCGGGAATCACCACATCACTGTCGATCACCACTTTGCTCAGCCGCGCGTTGCGGCTGACAAACACACGCGGCAACACCACAGCTTCTTCGAGCGACGAAAATGAATTCACCCGCACGCCGGTGAACAGCAATGTGCGCTTGATCGAACCACCCGACACAATACACCCACCAGACACCAGTGAAGCCAAGGCCTGTCCACGACGTCCATCCACATCATGCACAAACTTGGCAGGCGGTGTGACTTCGCCATAAGTCCAGATCGGCCAATCCTGATCGTAAAGATCAAGCTGTGGCAGCGTGTCGGTCAAATCCACATTGGCTTCCCAATAGGCGTCAATGGTTCCCACATCGCGCCAATAGGAGGTTTTTTCCAGCTCAGAGCGCACGCAAGACTTTGCAAAGCGGTGCGCCACAGCCTTGCCGCCTGTGACCAAAGACGGAATAATATCTTTACCGAAATCGCGTGACGAATTAGGGTCAGCGGCATCCTTCTTCAAAAGCTCAATCAAGAAATTTGTTTCAAAAACATAAATCCCCATCGAGGCCAAAGCCATATCGGCCTGGCCCGGAATGCCTGGTGGGTCTTTCGGTTTTTCAACGAAAGCAACAATGCGATCTTTCTCATCCACCGCCATCACGCCAAAGCCTGTGGCCTCCATGCGGGGAACTTCAAGGCAACCAATGGTCACATCAGCGCCTTCATTCACATGCTGTTGCAGCATGGGCTCATAATCCATTTTATAAATGTGATCACCGGCCAGGATCACAATGTATTTGGGCTTATAATTCTCGATGATATCAATGTTTTGATATACGGCATCAGCCGTGCCCGCATACCATTGATCCTCAGACACACGTTGCGAGGCTGGTAAAATATCAAAGCCTTCATTGCGTTCATTGCGAAAAAAGTTCCACCCGCGCTGCAAATGGCGGATCAGGCTGTGGGCCTTATATTGCGTGGCCACACCAATGCGGCGAATGCCGGAATTGAGAGCGTTGGACAAAGCAAAATCGATAATTCGTGATTTTCCGCCGAAAGGAACAGCAGGTTTGGCGCGACGATCAGTGAGCTCCAACAATCGGCTTCCGCGGCCACCAGCCAATACATAGGCCATTGTATCGCGTGCGAGTGGGCCACTTCTTCTTGGTTCGGTCATCGCTGTTCTCCCAATCAGCTTTTAACTTTTTTAATCCTCCGCAGAAAAATACAATGTGGCCAATGGTGGCAAGGTGATACGGGCGCTGGCGGGTTTGCCGTGTGAGGGCCCTCCCAATGCTTCGATGCGCCCCATATTGCCTTTTCCCGACCCCCAATATTGCTCTGCGTCGCTGTTGAACACTTCACGCCAGATTCCGCCTTTTGGCAAGGGCAGTGTGTAATTCTCACGTAGAACCGAAGTGAAATTTGAAACCACTACAATAGGTTTTTTCCCATCGCCAGAATGGCGCACCCAGGCGAACACCGAATTTTCGGCATCATCCGCAATCAGCCATTCAAAGCCCTCGCCTTCACAATCACGCGCATGAAGCGCAGGCATTGACCGGTAGAGACTGTTCAAATCCCGAACCGCAGATTGCATCCCCCTATGAGGCGGGTGTTGCAACAAATGCCAATCCAAACTTTGTGCCGCATTCCATTCTGTCCAAGGTGCCATTTCCTGCCCCATGAACAATAGTTTCTTGCCGGGGTAACCCCACATGAAAGCATAATAGGCGCGCAGCGTAGCAAATTTTTGCCAATCATCACCCGACATTTTTTTCAAAAGTGAGCCTTTGCCATGCACCACTTCATCATGCGAAAGCGGCAGTACAAAGTTTTCCGAGAAGGCATAGAGCAAACCGAAAGTGAGATCATTCTGATGATATTTGCGGTGAATGCCTTCGAGCTGCATATATTTCAGCGTGTCATGCATA
>JAGWUY010000126.1 GCA_028868255.1 Alphaproteobacteria bacterium
AAATCCAAAGCCTATCCCAAATGTGACATTGGATTCGGCCTTTGCAGGCGCGGCAGCGAAGGCTGCAACGGTGGCAACAGCGGCGGCAGCAACAAGAATTTTCTTAAACATGGCAAACTCCTTAAGTGAATGTTTCAATCGCGAAGGCCCCCAGTTGGCCATCTTGTGAAGAGGTTTAGCCCAGCGTAGTTGAATGGAAACGGAAGCGGTCGTTCATCTGGCGTTCATATTCACGGCAAATACCCTTGAAACTGTCAAAGCAATTCCTAATTGATGGGTTGTGGATGCCAGAACGGGTCCATTTTTAACGTCATGATTGCTTTTTGGAGAATTTGACATGTTTGACTATACACCCCTCTACCGCTCATCTGTTGGTTTTGATCGCCTGTTTCAAATGTTGGATGAAGCAGCCAACGTGGAGCCCACAACTTATCCGCCCTATAATATTGAGCGCTTGGGCGATGATGATTACCGCATTACTATTGCGATTGCCGGCTTTGGCCCACAAGATGTGAACATCGAAGCCAAAGGTCATACGCTGACGGTGACAGGCAAAAAGGCCGACAAGCAACAGGCCGGTGAGATTCTGCACCAAGGTATTGCCGCGCGTGGTTTTGAACGCCGTTTCCAGCTGGCTGACCATGTGGAAGTGAAAGGCGCTGAGATGGACAATGGCTTGCTTCACATTTCATTGAAGCGTGAAGTGCCGGAAGCCATGAAACCCCGGCAAATTCCCATCGGGTCTGCGCCAAAGTTGAAGTCGATCGACACCACCAAGGCTGCCTGATGCGTTCTAAATGAAAAGTTCAGGGGCGCGAGGCAACTTGCGCCCCGTCTATTTGCGTTATGGTCTGGGCCATTAAATAGGTAAATAAAATCGCCAGCGCGATGCCGATTGCGGCAGCGATGTAGATGGTGCTCAAGCCTTGGGTTTGCGCCAGCCAACCCAAAAGGAGCGGCAGCAGAATACGTGGCGGGCCGCTGACCATGGCTACCATGCCTAATGCAGCAGCGCGGGCATCTGGAACAAGGCGGCCCGCAAGTGCGAACATGCACGGAAATACCAGCCCAAGGCCACACCCCGTGATTGCAAATGCGACAACCGAGATCCCAAAATTTGGTCGCAGTGACAGCAATATGAATCCGATCAAGCCAATCGCCAAAGATATGCCAACCAATTTCAAATCGCTGAAATAGGTGCGCAATTTGTCGCCAAAAAGGCGCATGGTTCCGCTGCATAAGCCGTAAAAACCTACACCGAGGCCAGAATAAGCGGCCAGATCGGGGCGCATTTCATTCAGCAATTGGCCCGACCATTGGATGCAGGCCAGTTCTGCTGCCACATCCAGCCCCAACACAATGCCGATTAAAACAAGGATTTTGGCAGGCAAGGGAACGGTGGCCATTCGATCAGCTTCCTGTTGTTCCTGACGGTGTGGAATAGCCTTGTTTACGGCATAAATGGCTGCAACGACAAACGGGATAGCTGGAACAAAGGCCCAGATTGGTCCATAATTGTTTGCAATAAATCCACCGAGAAAGCCTGCACCACCGATTGAATAGAGCACGGCTGCGTGGAAAGATGAAAAGACAGGCCTTTTTAAGTTGTGTTCGACGATACCGGCCTCAGCATTCATAAATAGATCCATAGTGCCGGCAGCTATGTTGAGAATTGTCCAGCTCAGACCGAAAAACCAAATCGAAGTGGGCGTTAAAGATACCGCCAGAAGGGCCAGTGACAGGGGCAGAATGAACAGCAGCATGCTGCGGTGATCAAAATACTTATTGATCACACCGCCCAAACTCATCGCGGCGATATTGGAAACGGCGGCCAGCATAGAGAGCACACCAAACTCGAGGGCAGAAATGCCTGCTTGCTGGCGCAAGGCTGGAAAAGCGCCGATTTGCCCGCCCATCATCATCCCGAATGCCAAGAAAGTGAGGGTGATGGCAAAGCGTGGTGTGATTGTCATCTAGCCGCGACCGATGAAGGGCATTTTGGTGGCCATGACTGTCATTGATTGCACATTCGAATCGAGCGGCAGTGACGCCATAAACACGATGGAACGCGCTACATCCTCCACATCCATTGTGGGTTCGGGCTTGATGGTGCCATCAGCCTGCGGCACGCCTGAGTTCATGCGTGCCGTCATATCAGATGCAGCATTGCCAATATCAATCTGGCCGCAGGCGATATTGTATTTGCGGCCATCTAGCGAAGTTGATTTTGTGAGGCCGGTGATCGCATGTTTGGTGGCGGTGTAGGGTGATGAGTTCGGGCGAGGAGCATAGGCCGAGATCGAGCCATTGTTGATGATGCGCCCGCCTTGTGGCGTTTGCGCTTTCATCAACTTGAAGGCCTGTTGGGTGCAGAGAAATGCGCCTGTGAGATTGGTGTTCACCACCGCCTGCCATTGCTCAAAGGTCAAATCTTCCAGCAAGACCGTGCCGGGAGCGCCTGTTCCTGCATTGTTGAACAGCACATCAAGCCGCCCAAATTTTGCAGAGATGGAGGCAAAAAGATCGGCCACGGATTGCGGGTTGGTGATGTCTGCTGCCACGCACAGGGTTTCGCCTGACATAGTCTCGGCCACAGTCTCTAATACGTCTTTGCGGCGGCCCGCCAGCACCACAACATAGCCCGCCTTGCCCAAGGCCACAGCACAAGCCTTGCCAATGCCAGAACCGGCACCTGTTACCAATGCTACTTTCATCACTTATCCTTTTGCGTGTTTCCAAGCCTGAACCAGACTATGGGCCGATTCACTTACCTTGGCCAGATTTGAGCCTGGCTTATAGAGACTGGAACCGATGCCGAAACCAGATGCTCCGGCGGCCAGCCAATCCTTCATGTTCTCCGGGGTCACGCCGCCCACGGCGTGAACCTTCACATGTTTCGGCAATACCGCCTTCCAAGCCTTGATCACCGTTGGGCTTGCGGCTTCGGCCGGAAACAGCTTCAAGTGTGTGGCACCGGCGCGGATGGCAGAAAAGGCTTCCGTTGGCGTGAAGACACCGGGCAAGGGCGTTATCCCCAATGCAATGGATCGGGCAATGACCGCCTCATTGCAATCCGGTGAAACTGAAATCTGGCCGCCATGGCCATGAAGGGTGTTCACATCCTGCTCGGTCAATACTGTTCCGGCGCCGACCACCATGCGGCCAGCAAAGGCCTTGGCGATCAGTTCAATGGAGGTGAAGGGTTGGGGTGAATTGAGCGGCACTTCCACCACACGTACGCCAGCATCATAGAGCGCTTGCGTGACGCGGATGGCTTCGGCAGGTTCAAGACCGCGCAAAATGGCAATGATGCCACACTGGTCGAGCGCTTGTTCAAGTGTCATCAGATGATCCCCGCATGTTGAGCAATAAGGCGCTGGCCCTGAATAGCACAAAGCGGGTCGCCCGTCTGAACATTCAACCCTATCAGCTTTAGTGCGGCTACATAATTGGCGGCCAAACTTGGTGAACCCAAGACCAAATAGGTTTCCCTGCATTGATGGTGTTTTACAGCGGACGCTATTTCACAGCCAATCAACAAGCCAGAGAGATAGGAGGCCAAGCATTCGGGAGTAATGGCATTGAACAGGCCCAAGCTGCGCACGGAAAATAGAGTATGCAGAATATCAGCTGGGGTTTGAGTAGCGCGCGAAACACCCTTACTGAAGGCCGCGGCATCGTGTGGGCCATCTTTCATCAAGCGGCCAAGGATCGAATGATTGCGGAACAGCGCAAAGCTTTCGCCTGTCATGTAGGTTGCGAAATTGACGATTTGACCGCCCGAAACAGAAATCCACTTTGAGTGGGTTCCCGGCGTGATAAAATGCGTTGCACCTGAAGCCAAAGCGCCAAAAACCTGGGTTTCTTCACCGCGCAAAACATCGTGTTCTATCGTCGGGCTATGGTAATGCAAGCCCGTGATGAAGTGGAGGGTGCGGCCGGTAGAGGTTTTATGGGTTCTTATGCTTTTTGCCAAATCCTCTGCAGCGGCGGGGCAATCAACATAGGGACATTCAACCCAGCCTTGGCGTGATGTAATCATCCCCGAGGCTA
This sequence comes from Alphaproteobacteria bacterium, assembly GCA_028868255.1. GTDB lineage: Bacteria > Pseudomonadota > Alphaproteobacteria > Rhizobiales > Aestuariivirgaceae > Aestuariivirga. The sequence goes on from JAGWUY010000126.1 coordinate 4,054, forward strand.
TGATTGGCACTGATTTGTCCCAGTCGCTGATATGCTTTTCGAGAACGGCGTCGAACCCGCCATCTTTCACCGCCAATATGCCTTCAGCATCCGCGCGGCTTTCCAGCACTGTGCCATCAGTATCTACATGATAAGCGCGGAAGGATGTGGTGCCCCAATCAAGGGCGATGAAGGGTTTGGTCACAGCGGTTTCACTCCACCGGGTTTGAATCCTTGTTTCATGGCTTTAAGCGGATTGCACAAGGCCGCGCCAAAGGGCTTTGCTTCAATTTCAAAAATATCGCCATCTTGCGTTTCAATGCCGTCAGCAATGCTCAATGTGGCGGTGCCGAAGAAGTGAATATGCACATCGCCCGGAATGCGGAAGGCATCATATTTGAAATGGTGATATTCCAGATTGGCGATGGTGTGAGACATATTGGCCTCGCCCGTCAAGAATGGCTTTTGCCAAATCACTTCGCCTTTGCGCAGGATTTTGCTTGTGCCTTCGATGCTGGCCGGAATTTTGCCCGTCACCAATTCTGGGCCCACAGAACAGTGGCGCAGTTTGGAATGGGCGAGCAGCAAATAGTTCTGGCGCTCTGTGACATGATCAGAATACTCGTTGCCGATGGCAAAGCCCAAGCGCACAGGGCGGCCATTGGCATCGATCAGATAAAGGCCGGCCAATTCAGGCTCTTCGCCACCATCAAGAGCAAATGAGGGCTTGGGCAGGACTGCACCAGGCGGCACCAGCCAGCGGCCATCGCCCTTGTAAAACCATTCAGGCTGCACGCCAGCCTTTGCCTTCGCAGGCTTGCCGCCCTCGAGGCCCGCTTTGAACATTTTGAGTGAATCGGTCAGCGCCACCGCGCCGCCCTCAAGCTTTTTGTGCATGGAATCGCGTGCGCTGGCTGACCCCAAATGGGTGAGGCCGGTGCCGGTGATGATGCAGTGGGCAGCATCATCATGGGTGAGCGGGGGCAGAACGCGCTTTTCTTTCAGTGCGGCGGCATAATCTTCCGTTATGGTGGTGGCCAAGGCATTGGCCATTGCCGCGAGGGATTTCGCTTCTTTCAGTGCCAATTTTGCCAGCCCTGTCATGCTGACCGCTTTTTTCAGTTTGATGATTCTGCCGCCGCTCACCAAGCCGACAGCACGCTTGTTCTTGGTGTCAACAAATTGAATGAGGTTCATCAGGTTTGCACTCCCGCAGTTTTGTCATACAATTAACCGCCAAAGCGATGTTTGGCAAAACCTTTCGTCGAAGCTGCGAAGGTGAAAACGCCCCCTTGTTGTGGGTAACGCGCCAGAGTGGCAGCATCAACATGGGCGCGAGATGACGTGATGAAGAGCTGGTCCATATCGGGGCCACCAAAACACACGCAAGTGGGGCGCGAAGCGGGCATTTCTACGATGCGGTCAATGCGGCCTTTGGGGTCGATGCGCAACACACAATGGCCGTCCCACCTGGCGCTCCACAGAAAGCCTTCGGCATCGACAGTTGCGCCGTCTGGATAGCCAAAATCCTTGGTGTCGTTGTGGATGCGCTGGTTATGCAAGGTGCCGTGTTCGAGATCAAAATCGAACGCGTAAATGACTTGCGCACGCGAATCTGAAAAATAGAAAGTCTTGTTGCCTGGCGACCAGCAGGGGCCATTGGACACGCCCACACCAGCAAGCATTTTTGTAGAAACCCCTGAGGTTTCCACCTTGTAAAGTGCGCCCGTACTTTGGGTGATCTCAAAATCTTCGCCACGCGGGCCAATGTTTTGCTGCATGGTGCCAAACCAGAAGCGCCCCTTGGCGTCGGCCGCACCATCATTGCCGCGGTTGCCGGCAATGTTTTCGGGCTGAACAAAATCTGTGAGAATGCCAGTTTCAGGATTAAAGTGATGTAGGCCGCGCTCGCCGCCCACCAGCACGGTGCCATCTGGTTTGAGTGCCATGCAAGACAGCAAGACTTCGAACTGCCAAGCCTTCTGCTCACCTGTCGGCAGGTGCAGGCGGTGTATGCGTGACGGCAAAGGAATATCCAGCCACCAAAGGCTTTGGCTTTGCTCATCCCACATACAGCCTTCGCCGAGGCGGTTTTTGGCGTCAACAAGACAGATGATGGTGGGCGGCATGGCAAACTCGCGGGCAGATGGTGATTTCGCCTTGCCTTACCATATTTCTGCCTGTGGCAAAGGCCGATCTCAGATTACTGTGTCTTGGCGCATTCCAAAAGGCTATCACCAGAGCCTGCATCCGTTTCAGGGCGGGCATAACGCTTGGCCACGTCTCGGCCACATTGAAAGCTTGCGCTCAATTGATCTGCCAATTCACGGGCTTTGACATTGGCCCCGGGCATAGCACCTTCGACGATGGCCATGTGGCAAGAATCTTGTTGTTCAAGTTTGGTTACGACCAGCCAGCTTGCGGTTTTTTCACTGTTTTCGCCCGATATTGAAACTGTCCAACGCTGAATAGTCGCGTAGGGCTTGCCGTCCTTCATGCGCCATTCAATGGTGGCATTGGCAGAATTGAACTGACTGAATGTTTGTGTGGAAGCACAGTGGTTTTCGGGTGCTGCGCCGAAAGCTGTCATCTCTCGCAAATCGCCCGCCGCAAAATAGGTTTTGAGGCTGCCATAGCCAGGGCAGAGATAAGAACCGCCATCTTCTTCATCTGGCACGGGCGCA
>JAGWUY010000127.1 GCA_028868255.1 Alphaproteobacteria bacterium
CGTTTTCAATTACCGGGTGGCACAAGCCTCGATGATCGTGGTGGCTCAGCAAGTCATGCCTATGCCAGAGGGCAGCACTGTGGAGGCCATTTTTGACGTGCCCGGCACCGCCACGCGCCAATCGGTGAAACAGCCTGCCATGGACGGAAAGCTGACGTACAAATTGCAAAGCGATCCCCTCACCCACATTGTCAAAGGCGTTCAGTACACTGTGACCCTGCGCGTGTTGGATAAAATGGGCAAGGAAATTGACCGCGTCGAACATGTCTATGTGTCAGACATCGATCAAGCCACCTTGCCGTCAAAACCTAGTGTTGACCCTATCACCCTAAAGCCTCTGCCACCACAACCATGATCGGGGCCGATCGCAGCCATAGATCAGCCTCATCAATTTGCACAGAGCTTGATCAATAGAGTCGTGAGTCAAGGAGGTGGAAATGGACATCGCTAAAGCCGAAACCAACTGAACAACAATCCAGCGCAACTTCTCATGCAGAACCCTATGCGGCGTCAAGCTGGCGATCATCGGACGCCGAAGTCACCCTCGAAGTAGATGCTGCGTAATCTCACCATTCATCGCGCACAACCTTTGCACAAGTTAACTGAGAGGCCACGCATTTCGCGTTAGTGATACATTGCGAATCGAGCCAATCCCAATTTTTGCAAACGCAACCACAGTAATGGTTGAGGCCGAAAACAGTATTTTAGTCTGCGTGGCCACTCAAAGCGATATCATGCCAAGCTGCACTGCACCCAACTCGTTGATTGGATTTGCCCAGTGCTTTAAGGATACCAAATTAGTTGCTGGGTTTAACTACGATAGAAATCGCAATCGATTAAAACTGGAGCGGGCGAAGGGATTCGAACCCTCGACCCCGACCTTGGCAAGGTCGTGCTCTACCCCTGAGCTACGCCCGCTTGAGCGGTTGAAACTTGGTTTTGGCGCTTCAACGAGGCGCGTTATTGCCTAACTCAAGAACAAATGCAATAGCATCCTTCATTCCGGGCAAATTAAGGATTTTCTCATGCCAGTCAGCAAGGCCGATCTCTTTGTTTTTCTCGAAAAACGGGGAATTTTTACGAAAACACTCGAACATGAGCCTGTGTTTACCGTCGAAGAGGCAAAAAAAGTTCACGATAATATGCCGGGTGGACACTGCAAGAATTTGTTTTGCAAGGATGAAAAAGGTGCTTTGTGGCTCATTGTCGCTTTGGAAGATGCCGTGATTGATTTGAAGACTGCGCCTGCAAAAATTGGTTCCAAGCGCCTGTCTTTCGGCAAGCCAGAATTGTTGATGGAGGTTTTGGGCATTGTGCCCGGGTCTGTCACCCCATTTGGCTTGATCAATGACACAGCGCATCGGGTAAACGTGATACTTGATGCAGCCATGATGCGAATTGATCTTTTGAATTTTCATCCGCTCGAAAATGGTGCAACAACCGCCATTGCAGCCAGTGATCTTCTGGTTTTCATCAAAGCCTGCGGCCACACACCTCGCATTGTAGCCGTAAGTGGAGACTTGCTTTAAGGTAATGGCATGACCATCTGTATGCCAACAGAAAGAGACTGAATATGAACGACATGATTTTAAAGGCAGGCTCAACCACCGCCGCTACTCTTATCAAGGACAGCGATACGCGCAGCTTCATGGTTGACGTGATTGAGGCATCAAAGGCAGTACCTGTTCTGGTCGATTTTTGGGCACCTTGGTGCGGCCCCTGCAAGACCCTAGGCCCAGTACTTGAGAAAGTGGTGACAGAGCTTAGAGGTGCAGTGCGCTTGGTTAAGGTCGATATCGACAAAAACCCTGAAATTGCTAGCCAAATGCGCGTACAATCCATCCCCGCCGTATTTGCTTTTGTTGATGGCCGCCCAGTAGACGGCTTCATGGGAGCCTTGCCGGAATCACAGGTGCGACAATTTATAGCTAAACTCAGCAAGAAAGGCGGCCGCGCGGAGCAAATTGAAGCCGCCATGGCAATGGCGCGCGAATCTTTCGACCGTGAAGAGCACGGATCTGTGCTGGAGATCACCAGTCAGATTCTTGACGTTGAACCGACCCACACGGAAGCGGCCGGACTGAAAATTAAATCCGCCATTGCCACTGGGGAGCTTGAGCTAGCGACGGCCACATTGGCAGCAGTTCCCCCTGATAAGTGGCAGGACGCCAACATTTTGAGCGCCAAGGCGGCTTTGGATTTAGCCCTAAACCCGGTGGATACTACAGCTATCGGAAAGTTAGAGGCCTCGATTGCCGCCAATCCAAATGATTATGCCGCCCGCGTGGAGTTGGCCGTGATTCTCAATGGGTCCCAAAAGCGCATAGAGGCAATCGACCAATTAATCTATGTGATCAAGAAGGATCGCAGTTGGAATGATGATGCAGCACGAAAGCAGCTCGTGTCTTTCTTTGAAGCTTGGGGGCCGAAGGATGAGTTCACATTGGCAGGTCGGCGCAAATTGTCTTCGGTTCTTTTTGTTTAAGGAGAAAACATGAGCATTGCATCGCGCTATCGCCAACCTTCTGACCTGCCGCAAGCGATTCCCTTGTTTCCCTTGGCAGGGGCTTTGTTGCTTCCGCGCACTGATTTGCCCCTGAATATTTTTGAACCACGCTATCTTTTGATGATTGAAGAAGCCATGAAGGCCGACCGCATTATTGGAATCATTCAACCCCAAGAAAAGGCAGTGGCGGACAATCCGCTCTTGGAATCTGTTGGTTGTGCTGGGCGCATTACATCTTATTCGGAAACGGAGGATGGGCGTCTTCTTGTAACTGTGACAGGCGTATGTCGGTTCACTGTAGTTGCTGAAATTGGGTCTTCGACACTTTATCGTCAGGCACAGGTTGACTACAGCGGATTTGCCGTCGATTTTGTCAGTGAGACGGGAGCGCGAAGTGTCAACCGTGAACAGTTGATCAAGGCATTTCGGCAATATTTGGAAGCCAATAATATGAGCGCCGATTGGCATGAGGTTGAGGCTGTTTCAACGGAAGTACTCGTCAATACTTTGTCGTTGTTGGCCCCCTACCCAGCCCGTGACAAACAAGCACTGCTGGAAGCACCAGATCTCAAATCACGCGCCGATGTGTTGGTGGCACTCACAGAGCTAGCTCTTGCAAAAACCGGCTCAATTTCAAGTCGCAGGATGCAATAATGGAAAGCCGCCAGGTTGATCCTAAATTACTCGAACTTTTGGTGTGCCCGGCAACCAAGACCAGATTGGATTATGACCCGAAAGCGGGTGAGCTCATATCACGGGCTGCGGGTCTGGCATTCCCAATACGAGATGGCATTCCAATCATGCTGGTCAGCGAAGCTCGAGAAATAGGTCGAGATTAATGATAGCGGAGAAATGGCCTACCGAACTGCATATTCGAGATCAAGGTTCGGTTTTAGATATTCAATTCGATGACGGTGCAACTTACGCCCTTACAGCAGAGTTCCTGCGTGTCGAAAGCCCCAGCGCTGAAGTGAAAGGCCATGGCCCCGGCCAAGAGCAGCTGGTCAGCGGCAAGCGGAAAGTCAAAATCACCAAGGTCTCTCCTATCGGGACATATGCCATCCGCATCACCTTCAATGACGGCCATGATACAGGCCTCTACACTTGGGCGTATTTGGCAGAACTGGGTCGCACGGAGCAGTCACTCTGGCAAGCCTATTTGGCGAAACTGCAAACAGCCAACCAAAATCGTGATTATTAATTAGGCAAAATAAAATAAATGCCTAATTAATAATCAATATGTGCAGGCTACGTTTTTTTTAGAACCTGAAATACTATTTTAATTCAGAGATATAGACAAAAATTTCAGTTTGGCACGAGTCTTGTTAGTCACTCTCCGAAAAGGAGAAAGGCTCGCCCATGAAATATATTATTGCGGTCATCAAACCATTTAAACTTGAAGAGGTGCGGGAAGCCTTGGGCGCTATCGGCGTTCAGGGCATCACTGTTACTGAGGTGAAAGGCCACGGTCGCCAGCGCGGCCACACCGAGTTCTACCGAGGTGCAGAATATGCCGTGAGCTTTGTGCCAAAGCTGCGCATTGAAATCGCAGTGGAAGGCAATCTTACGTCGCAAGTCGTCGAAGCTATCCAAACTGCAGCCAAAACCGGCCAGATCGGTGATGGCAAAATTTTCGTTTTGCCCCTCGAACAAGCCACACGCGTGCGCACCGGTGAAACCGGCGCTGCAGCCCTCTGACCCCTATTGAGAAAGGAAATTCAAATGATACTGGCAATTCGACCCAAAAGCCTGATGGCCCTGGGAATTGGTTTAGCGCTGGCGGCGCTTCTCCCTGTGTCCCAGGCCTTGGCAGCAGCAAGCATCAACAAGGGTGACACCGCTTGGATGTTGACGGCAACAGCCCTGGTGGTGCTGATGACTGTACCAGGTCTCGCATTGTTTTATGGCGGCCTTGTGCGCTCCAAAAACGTTCTATCTGTTTTAATGCAAGTCACGATCTGCTTTAGCTGGATTGCGATTCTCTGGGTGCTGTTTGGCTATTCACTTGCATTCACCAATGGCTCTGGTGCAACGGCTGGCTTTATTGGCGGTTTGTCGAAATGGGGCCTGTTTGGTGTGAATACCGGCACGATGGCTGCAACTTTTTCCAAGGAAACCTATTTGCCTGAATATGTTTACATCATCTTCCAACTTACTTTTGCAGCGATAACGCCAGCTTTAATCATCGGGGCTTTTGCTGAACGCATGAAATTCTCAGCTGTTTTGCTGTTCCTCACGATTTGGTTTGTTTTTGCTTATTTGCCAATGGCCCATATGGTCTGGTGGTGGGCTGGCCCCGATGCCTACACCCTTAGCGCTGCGAATATCGCCAATGTGAAAGCGGCTGTTGGTGATACCGCTGCTGCAAATTTCTTGGCAAAATTGGCTGCTGCTACTTCAGATGCCGATAAAGCCTCAGTTCTTTCGGCCTATAACGATGCGGTGAACGCAGCCAATGGCTGGTTGTTCAACAAGGGTGCAATCGACTTTGCTGGTGGTTCGGTTGTACACATCAATGCAGGTATTGCCGGGCTCGTTTGCGCCTTGATGCTTGGCAAACGCGTCGGTCTTAATAAAGAACCTATGGCTCCACACAACCTCACAGTCACCTTGCTTGGCACAGGCCTACTGATGTTTGGATGGTTTGGCTTTAATGCCGGATCAAACCTCGAAGCCAATGGTCTGACCGCATTGGTTCTATTGAACTCAATACTAGGTGCTTCTGCTGCTGCATTGTCTTGGGTGGCTGTAGAGCGCATTGTTCGTGGCCATGCCAGCTTGCTGGGCGCTGCATCAGGTATCGTTGCTGGCTTGGTGGCCATCACACCCGCCTGCGGTTGGGTCGGACCACTAGGGGCGATCGTGATTGGTGCTCTTGCTGGCGTCATCTGTCTCTTTGCGGTGATCTGGCTCAAATCCAAACTTGGCTATGATGATGCGCTTGATGTCTTTGGCGTACACGGCATTGGCGGCATTCTTGGAGCGCTTTTGACAGGTGTCTTTGTGAACCCCGCCCTTGGTGGTTCAGGTGTTACCAACTACCTTGCGATAGATACTTCAACTACACTGGTACCTTATGAATTTAACTCTCAAATGATGGCTCAAATCTGGGATATTGGTACAGCTTGCTTGCTCACCGCTGTTGTCAGCTATATTGCTTGCTTGATTTGCAAATACACCGTGGGCTTGCGTGTTGATGAACAATCCGAACGCGAAGGACTGGATATCTCCAGCCATGGCGAACGGGCGTACAACTAAGGTTAGTCGCTATCAAGTATGGCGTCTCGCAAGCGATTGCGGGGCGCTTTTTTATGCCCAAATTTACCCCGCCTTAACCGTGTTCCGCCACACTGCCATTAACCTTTTATTAGAGCCCAAATCGCTGGGGCAGACTTGTTTGGAGAATTGGCATGGCCCTCAACCACATGATCGACACGGATGACAATACCATCCCCGCTCGGTTGCGCTATTTTCTGATCAAGCGCGGATTTGAATTGATGGCCATCATCGCATTTTCTGCCATCGTTGTCGCTGCCCTTTCCCTGGCCAGCTGGAGTGTGGCTGATCCTTCTCTAAATCATGCCACCGGCACTATGCCGCAAAATTGGCTGGGCACAGCTGGGGCCATCTTGGCTGATCAGTTGATTCAAAATCTCGGCCTTTCCAGTTTGCCCTTCTTGTTTATTCCTCTAAAGTGGGTGATGGGCCTGTTTACCCACCAATGGCCAGACAATCCCAAACGGCAAATCTTGTCTTGGCTCGGCGCCACAATTGCATTTGGCGTTTTTGCCAGCTGTTTAAGCGTGCCTGATTCTTGGCAACTGGCCAGCGGTTTTGGTGGAAACCTTGGTGATGTATTAGGCGGTTTGTTTCTGTCCATTCTAGCAATCGGCATGAAAGGCTTTGTCGCTAAATTTCTCGTGGCCTCCCTCGCTTTAGCAAGCTTCCTGTGGCTGACATCGCAAGCACTAGCGATTGGCACTTTGCCAGCGATGCCAGCACGCCAGCACAAAAAGCCCATCCGCACCATGGAGACTAAATCCGCGCGTTCTTCGAAATCTGGTCAAACATTGCTGAGTTCCATCACGCGCATCTTCGAGAGTTTTAAGAGATCAAAGGGCGCAGCCAAGCCCGCAAGACGCCAAGGCCAACGCAACTTAAGTTTGGATGAATCATCTGAAACAGAAGGCGATGATGTCTTGAG
>JAGWUY010000006.1 GCA_028868255.1 Alphaproteobacteria bacterium
AGGCCCTGCTGCACCACCTTGCCCTTGTTCATCACCACGATTTCATCAGCAATGGCGCGCACCGTGGCGATGTCATGGGTGATGAACAGGTAAGTTACATTGGTGTCGCGCTGCAACTTCATCAACAGTTGCAAAATTTCTTCTTGCACGATTTGATCCAGCGCCGATGTCACTTCATCGCAAATGATGACATCGGGTTCTGCCGCCAAAGCGCGGGCGATTGAAATGCGCTGCTTTTGCCCCCCCGACATTTCAGACGGATAGCGATCAATGAAGCTTTCATCTAGTTCAATGGCTTCAAGCAACTCCACTACACGCCGATCATTGGCTGCGCCTGTCAGACCCAGATAAAACTCGACAGGTCGACCGACAATATCACGCACACGCTGACGCGGGTTCAATGCCGTATCAGCAGACTGATAAATCATCTGGATGCGGCGCAGTGTGTCGCGGTCACGGTCTTTCAACTTGGGCGTTAACGCCTTTCCGTTGAAAGAAATAGAACCCTTGCTGATAGGCAGAAGCCCGGTTATGGCGCGGGCCAAAGTTGATTTGCCTGAGCCGGATTCACCCACTACTGCAACTGTGCGGCCGCGTGGAACTGCTACCGAAACATCATCTAGAACTTTAACTTGATTGCCGTAACTGGCATCAACACCCTGAATTTGCAGTACAATATCGTCACTTGCAGATTCTGGTTTAGCCAGTTTGCGCACGGCCCAAAGTGATTTTGTGTAGTCCTGCGTGGGCTGTTTCAGCATGGCGCGGGTTGGTGCCTCTTCCACCAGATTGCCATAACGCAGCACCATGATGCGGTGCGCCATTTGGGCCACAACAGCCAGATCATGCGTGATATAAATTGCAGCGGTGTTGAATTGCTCTACGATATTGCGCATAGCCGCCAGAACTTCGACCTGAGTGGTGACGTCCAAGGCGGTGGTTGGTTCGTCAAAAATAATCAAATCAGGGCGGCATGACATCGCCATGGCAGTCATGGCGCGTTGCAACTGCCCGCCTGACACTTGATGTGGATAGCGCAGACCAATGGTTTGCGGATTGGGCAATTGAAGTCGGCCATAAAGATCGCGCGCGTCACTCTCCGCTTTTTCCAGCGTCATCACACCGTGGTTGACGGCAGTTTCCGTTGTCTGTTCCATCAGACGATGGGCCGGGTTGAAAGCAGCTGAAGCACTTTGGGCCACATAGGCGATACGGCTGCCCCAAAGCTTGCGCTTCTCTTCGTTGCTGGCATTCACCAAATCAATGCCATCAAACGTGATGGTGCCGGAGGTGATGCGGCAGCCCGGCCGGGCAAAGCCCATGCCCGCCAAACCCAATGTTGACTTGCCTGCGCCAGATTCGCCAATGAGGCCCAAAACTTCGCCACGCTTTAGTGTGAGATCAACACCTTTCACAATTGGATGCCACGCATCATTGCTAAAGCCATCAATTTTCAAGGCCTTCATTTCAAGAAGCGTTTCGCCCTTGACGCGCTGGTTATCACTTTTCATCGCGCAATCCACTTGTTTGATAGAGGAACCAATCGACCACAAAATTCACAGCCACTGTTAGCAGGGCAATAGCGCCTGCGGGGATCAATGGTTGCGGCCGCCCGAAGGTGATCAGTGTTTTGCTTTCAGCCACCATGGAACCCCAGTCGGCCGTCGGTGGTTGAATGCCTACGCCCAAGAACGAAAGGGCAGCGATGGTGAGAAAAACAAAGCAGAAGCGCAAGCCAAACTCAGCAATCAAGGGCGGCAGAATGTTCGGCACGATTTCGCGCAAAACAATCCACCTCATGCCTTCGCCACGCAGTTTTGCCGCTTCGACGAAATCCTGAACCACAATATTCAAAGACGTGTTGCGGGCCAGACGGAAGACGCGTGTGGAATCGAGCACAGCGAGAATGAGAACCAGATTCCATACGCTCTTGCCCATCATGGTCAGCAACATCAAAGCAAAAATGAGAACGGGAATTGACATCAACACATCAACCAGACGCGACAAAATCTGATCGAGCCAGCCCCGCGTCACAGCGGCATAGATGCCCAACACGCCACCGATGCAAAATGAAATCAACACCGTGAGAAGCGCAATGCCAATGGTGTTGCGTGCACCAAAGAGAATGCGAGAAAGCGTGTCCCGGCCAATTTGATCTGTCCCAAGCCAATGTTCGGAAGAGGACACCTGGTAGCTCTTTCCAACAATATCTGCCTCACCATAGGGCGCTATCCATGGTGCGAACAGCGCGCAGAACAAGTAGATGGCGATCACCACCATGCCGAATATGGCGGTGGGGGGCGCTGTTTTCAGAATGCGCCAAACATTTTGCACATAGCTGCGACGGGCTTTGATGACTCGGGTTTCGGTCTGAGTTTGTGTCATTTTGGGTGCAAGAGCCGAGGATTGGTGACGATGGAAACAATGTCTGCCAACAGGTTTAACAGAATATAGGTTGCCGCAAAAATCAGTGCGCAAGCTTGCACCACCGGCATGTCGCGCTTGCTGACAGAATCGACCATCAATTGGCCAATGCCTGGATAGGTGAACACCACTTCAACCACCACCACGCCGACAACGAGATAGGCAAGGTTGAACGCGATGACCGTGGCGATGGGCGCCCAGGCGTTCGGCAATGCATGGCGCAGGATGACTTGCTTTGGTGTCAGACCCTTCAGCTTTGCCATTTCAATATAGGGGCTGGACAACAAGGAAATCACAGAGGCCCGCGTCATGCGCATCATGTGGGCGATGATCACCAGCGTTAATGTGAGTGAAGGCAGTACAGCCTTGTAGATATGTTCCCAAAAACTCGTGGTATCTGAAATAGTGGAGAGCGGGGGGAACCAGCGCAGCTTGACCGCGAGGAAGAACACCAAAATATAAGCAACGAAAAACTCTGGTGAGGCAATGGTGGTTAAGGTCAAGGCGTTGGCAATGCGATCAAACCAGCTGTTTCTGTACAATGCGCAAAGCAATCCCAAAGCCAATGCAATGGGCACTGCAATAATGGCCGTCATGGCGGCGAGAAAGAATGTGTTGTAAAGGCGAGGTGCGATAATGTCGCTTACATGACGCGCATTGGAGCTGCCCCAACCGCTGCCAGCACTGGCAAATGAAATGCCAAATTCGCCTTGAACCGCCCCGCCCACCCATTCGAAATAACGGGTGACGGCAGGCCTGTCGAGGCCAAGTGATTTGTTAATGTTGGCAACTGTTTCTGGCGTTGCACCTTGGCCCAGAATCGCTTGTGCAAAACCGCCCGGTAAGAGTTCCAGTGTCGAAAAAATGATAACTGAAACCGCAAACAGGGTGAGCAAACCCAACCCCAAGCGCTGCAGCACGGTTTTTATAACCGGGTTCATAGCCCTAACACTCCCCTCGCTTATTATTTTTTATTGGCTCTTATCGGCCATTCTTTGGGTAGATTATCAAAAGAATCCGACATTCATAGTGCATTATTGACACGTTGTATCCACCTGAACGCCACGCCTTAGTCTTCCCGACAATAGAATAGAAAACCCCCGCCCTTTCGGACGGGGGCCATTTGAGCAATAGGGCGTTATTAGACAAACCACCAACGGTCATACATATAGCCGCCATCGTGATCGAGGTCAGCGTTGAAGTCGCCATGACCCAGCTTGTTGGACATTGCGCCCACATAGTTGGTGTTCATCAGTGTCATCCAGCCACCGTCATCATGCAGAATTTGCTGCATTTCGGCATACATCGCTGCACGCTTTGGATCATCGGTTTCGCCACGAGCTGCAACAAGCAACTCATTGAAGCGTGGGTTCTTCCACTTTGTGTCATTCCATGGTGCTTCAGCTGCCATGGCAACGCTGAACATGGCGTCAGCAGTTGGACGGCCACCCCAATAGCAGTGCGACCAAGGCTTCTTCAGCCAGACGTTGCTCCAATAACCATCATTTGGCTCACGCACCACATTGATGGTGATGCCTGCCGCCTTGGCGTGTTCTGCCATCAGCAATGCGGCATCCACTGAGCCCGCAAAAGCAGCATCAGCAGCAGACAGGTCAACCTTCAGGCCTTCCATGCCAGCCTTTTTCAGCAGTGACTTCGCCTTTTCTGGATCATAGGTGTAAACGGGTTCTGGAACAGTGGCATACTGCATGGTTGCAGCAAGGCCATTGTCATTGCCTGCTTTGCCATAGCCGAACAGAATCTTGTCAACCAAGTCCTGACGGTTGATCGCCCACTTCAATGCTTGACGCACTTCAACTTTGTCGAAGGGTGCCGTGTTGGTGAACATTGGTGCAGTAAGCTGTTCCCAACCCGAAACGTTATAAAGCTCGGTGTTTGGAGCGGCCTTCAACATATCAATGGTCTTCAAGTCAGCACGGTCAATGAAGTCAACCTCACCTGCCAAATAGGCATTGGTGCGGGCAGCAGGATCAAGAATGGCCAACTGTGTGACTTCATCGAAGTTGCCGGGTATAAAGGCGTTCGGGTTGCGCTTGAAATGCACACGAACACCAGGCTCAAAGCCATCGAGAATATATGGACCAGCACCCATACCGGAAACATCCGGCTTGCCATCGGTGATCGACAAAATTGGGAACTGATAGTTGGCCAAATTTGCGGGGAAGCCTGCATCTGGGCCTTTCAGGTCAAAAATCACTGTATTTGGGCCGTCAGCTTTCATAGCGGCAATGTTGGTCAAGTAGGCCTTGCCGGGCGACTTGCTGTCAGGCCCATTGTGATAGTTGATGGTGCCAATCACGTCATCAGCGGTCAATGTCTTGCCATTGTGGAAGGTCACACCCTTGCGGATCTTGAACACCCACGTCTTGGCACCATTGGATTGTTCGATGCTTTCAGCCAGATATGGCACAACTGCACCCTTAGGGTTGATGCGCACGAGTGGCGCACCGGACAGGCCCTTGCCCCAGGCAAAGTCCATGCCGCTGGCGAAGTGTGCAGGATCGAACGTATCAGTTGTTGAGCCATGGCCAATACCAGCGCGGAAGTGGCCGCCCTTCTTGGGTTCTGCGCGAGCCGCGGATGCAAACATCATCTGTGATGCGCTCAGTGTCATGCCAGACGCCATGGTGAAGGCCATAAAGTCGCGGCGGGACAGTTTGCCCATGCTCACGGCCTTTTTGGCCTTGGCAAGGTTGTGTTCAAATTCGGTCATTGGTTTTCTCCTCGATAGACCACAAATTCATCGGATTGTGGGTGTTATGGGGATTATCAGCTGTGCTGGCGAGCCCTGTGCCGCTTTCATCTGAAATCTTTGCCACCCGGTTTTCTTTAAGCTTGCCTTTTGTAGCAAGTCTTTCGGTATGGTTGCACGGGTTGCTCCATCCGTCAATTTGTATTTTCAAGCAGTGAGGGTTAATTGTCTTGCTAACTTTCTAATGATTATCATTGTAACTGAGGCACTTGAAAGTTTGGTGAATTCGCCGCAATGTTTCGCTCATCATGGGTGGAGCATCAAAAATGCGTGATGGGCTGGTGGGCAAATTGGTTGTTGCTGCTGCGAGCCGATTATTGCCGAAATCATTTAAGGGCACATTGGAGCTGACCTTGCCTTCCGGCAAGATGATCACGCTGGGTGGGCATGCGCCCGGTGAAAAGGCCGATCTCACCTTGTATAACTACAAAGTCATTTGGGCAGGCATGCGCCGCGCGCAACTGGGATTCTTCGAGTCTTATCTGTCGGGATCAATTGAAAGCCGTGACCCTACGGCGTTTTTTCGTTTTTACCTGCAGAACCGTGATGGGCTGGATGGGGCGGGCCGTGGCCTGTTCAATGCCAGCATTTTAGACAAGTTCTGGCACAAGAAGCGCGACAATCACCGCGAGGGATCGAAAGATAATATTGCCGCGCATTATGACTTGGGCAATTCATTTTATAAGTTGTGGCTTGATGATACGATGACTTATTCATCCGCGATTTTTGATGGCAAGGCCAATAGCCTGGAGGCTGCGCAACGGTTGAAATATGCGCATGTGATGGACGCAGCCGAAGTAAAGCCCGGCTCAAACGTTTTGGAAATTGGCTGCGGTTGGGGCGGCTTTGCTGAGGAAGCAGCCAAACGGGGAGCCAAAGTTCACGGCATCACCCTTTCCAAAGAACAATTGGCTTTTGCCAATCATCGATTGGAAGCGGCTGGACTTGCTGACAAGGCTAAGATGCATTTCGAGGATTACCGCGACACCAAAGGCATGTATGATGCGATTGCTTCGATTGAGATGATCGAAGCCGTCGGTGAGCCCCATTGGCCCACTTATTTCAAAACCCTGTTTCATCGGCTGAAGCCTGGTGGCGCCGCCGCCATTCAGGGGATCACGATCTTGGAAAGTAATTTCGATGCCTATCGCAATGGCGTTGACTTTATCCAGCGCTATGTGTTTCCGGGCGGCATGTTGCTGACCAAAGACATCATGCGAGAACAAGCTGCGAAGGCCGGTTTGTTATTGGAAAAAATTGAATGTTTTGGCTTGAGTTATGCGGAAACGCTGCGGCAATGGCGGCTGCGTTTTGAAGCAGCTTGGCCCAAGATTGTTCCATTGGGTTTTGATGACCGCTTCAAGAAATTGTGGACGCTTTATCTCTGCTATTGTGAGGCCGGCTTTGCCGAAGGTCTGATTGATGTGGGCATCTATAAGATCAGAAAGCCCGCCTAAAGCCCGAAGCCGGGTGGAATGGGAAGGCCGCCTGTCACGGTTTTCATTTCAACTGCCATGATCGCTTCTGCTTTTGATTTGGCATCATTGAGAGCCGCCACAATCAGATCTTCCAAAATTTCCTTTTCATCCACCTTGATCAGCGATGGATCAATAGCAACACCTGTCACCACAGATTTGCCTGTCATCGTCACTTTCACCAGACCACCACCCGATTGGCCCTCAACCGATGTTGCTTCAAGGCGCTTTTGCATGTCCGCCATGCGCGCTTGCATTTGACCTGCTTGCTTCATAATGTCAGCGAGATTCTTCATCGGTATCTTCCATGTTGTGAGATGGTGTTTCAATCTTGTTAGCGTTCAAATCCCGAACATTCAGGATTTCAGCGCCGGGAAATTTCTTGAGAATGGCTTGCACATCAGGGTGTTCACGCGCGGCGCGGAAGGCCGAATCCTTCGCATCTTTTCTCACCTGTGCCACAGGGGCTGCGCCACCCGTTTTTGAAACCATCACCATCCAGCGGCGGTTGGTCCAAGCTTCTAGCTTGCGCGACAGTTCGTTGGCGATGGCGGGGTTTGCCCCCTCCACCAAAGCCAGCTCTACCTTGCCATCACTCACCGCGATGGGGCGCACAAAGGTTTCCAGATCAGTCTTGAGTTTGATGTCACGCCGCTCTGTAGCGAGGCCTATAATCTCGGCAAAGCTCTTGAACGCTTGCGGCGTCGTGGGCGGTGGTGGTGGCACATTTTGCACCAGACTGGGAGCCATCGCCAAGTTGCCGCGCTCAGGTGCCGGACCACGGTCGCCATTTGAAATGCGATGGATTTGCGCTTCGGGCCTTGCAGGTGTGGGCTGGGCATCTTTCGCCAGTTTGGCCAAATCTTCACCGGACGGCAAATTGGCCGCATGCGCCAAACGGATCAAAACCATTTCGGCCGCCTGCATGGGTTGGTTGGACCCTGCCGTTTCGGAGATGCCTTTGAGCAGCATTTGCCAAGCGCGGGTGAGATGGGCCATGCCCAGACGTTTGGCAAAATCGGCCCCTCGGGTTTTTTCATCCTCAGTGCGGGCGGCATCTTTCAAGGCCGAATCCGGCACCAGTTTCAAACGTGTCACCCAATGCACAAAATCCGCCAGATCGGTGAGAATGGTTTCAGGGTCAGCACCTGCCTCATATTGGCGGGCCACATCAGCCAATAAACGAGACGCATCACCTGCCATCACCGCGTCAAACAGGCCAATCACTTGGCCGCGATCCATCAGGCCCAACATGTTCATCACATCGGCGGATTTCACATGGCCATCACCATAGGCAATGGCCTGATCGAGCAGCGAAAGCCCATCACGCACCGAGCCTTCCGCAGCGCGCGCAATCATGCGCAAGGCTTCTTCATCAGTCTCAGCATTTTCTAATTTGGCGATCTTGCCGTAATGTTGCATCAACAGACTGGCATCCATGCGCTTTAAATCAAAACGCTGGCAGCGTGAGAGAATGGTGACGGGCACTTTGCGAATTTCAGTGGTGGCGAAGATGAACTTCACATGCGGCGGCGGCTCTTCAAGCGTTTTAAGCAAGGCATTGAATGCGCTTTTCGACAACATGTGCACTTCGTCGATGATGTAAACCTTGTAGCGCGCCTGCACTGGCGCATAGCGCACGCTATCAATAATCTCACGCATGTTGTCAACGCCGGTGTTGGAAGCGGCGTCCATTTCGATCACATCTATGTGGCGCGATTCCAAAATGGCTTCGCAGCCCGGTGTCATTTCCGGCATATCTACAGTGGGGCCACCCGGATAATTCAAAGCACGGGCGATCAACCGCGCTGTGGTGGTTTTGCCGATGCCGCGCACGCCGGTTAACATATAGCCTTGGGCGATACGCCCAGTGGTGAAGGCATTGGTCAAGGTGCGCACCAGCGCTTCCTGACCAATCAGATCAGAAAAATCTTTCGGGCGATATTTACGCGCCAATACGCGGTAACCGCTGCCAGTGTGATCTGTGGGTGCTTCAGCCATGATTTTACGGAGAATAGAGGTGAGAGGCTGGACGAGCAACCCATAACGGTCTCGTTAGGGCTGCTACCTTCCGGTCCTGACCCGGTTGGCGAGCGCTACGTCCGCCTGCCAACCTCTCAAGCGGCTATATGGTCGGTTTGAGTTAAAATGGCAAGTGGCGGAGCGCATTTGCGTGAAAGTTGACGAAATGGGCCTCCTATTCTATCTGAGCGCCCATGAGCGTTAGAAATATTATCACTTTGCCAGATGAAAAAATCCTTCGGCAAGTTTCCAAGCCTGTGTCATCGGTGGATGCGCACGCGCGCGCCGTTTTTGATGACATGCTGGAAACCATGTATGACGCGCCGGGCATTGGTTTGGCTGCCATCCAAATCGGGGTCGCGCAGCGCTTGCTGGTGGTTGATCTATCAAAAGAAGGCGAACCCAAAAAGCCACTATTTGTGGCCAACCCCGAGATCATCTGGGCTTCGGATGACATCAGTGACTATGAAGAGGGCTGCCTTTCAATCCCAGATTTCTACGAAATGGTGGATCGGCCCAAGGAAATAAAAATGCGCTATCTCGATCGCCATGGCGAAGCGATGGAGTTGCATGCGGGCGGATTGATGGCCACATGTTTGCAGCATGAAATTGACCATTTGAACGGCGTTTTGTTCATTGACCATATTTCAAAACTGAAGCGAGACCGGGTGGTCAAGAAGTTCCTAAAGGCGGACAAGCTGGGGAAGCTTTAAAATGCGCCTGATCTTTATGGGCACCCCGGATTTTGCGGTGGAAACCCTACAAGCTTTGATCGCTGCTGGGCATGAGATTGCTTGTGCCTATTCCCAGCCGCCACGCGCCAGTGGGCGGGGCTTGCAATTGCGACCTACGCCCGTTCATGCCTTTGCTGAGGCACAAGGCATCGCGGTGCGCACCCCGGTTTCACTTAAATCTCTGGAAGAACAGCAACGCGTTGCAGAGATGAAGGCCGATGCTGCGGTTGTGGTGGCTTATGGTTTACTTTTGCCACAGGCTGTCTTGGACGCGCCAAAATTTGGCTGTTTTAATGTTCATGCTTCACTCCTGCCGCGTTGGCGTGGAGCTGCCCCCATTCAACGCGCCATCATGGCAGGAGATGCGGAAACAGGTGTCACCATCATGCGCATGGAAGCGGGGCTTGATACAGGCCCGATGGTGAAAGTTGGCAAGATTGGCATCAGACCCGAAATGACTGCCTCCAGCTTGCATGATGCACTGGCCACATTGGGTGCTGGTTTAATGGTTCAAGTTCTAAAAAACCCATCTGAGCACGGAACACTTCAACCCGCAATTGGCGTCACCTATGCCAAGAAGATTGAGAAGGCTGAGGCGCATATCAACTTTGCAAAGGACGCTACTGAGGTTCGCAACCATATTCATGGGCTTTCGCCTTTTCCGGGGGCTTGGTGTTTGATGAATGGTGCGCGTGTCAAGATTCTCACATGTGAAGTCAAACTGGAATCAGGCCACGCTGGGCAATTCATTGATGATCAGTTGACGGTGGCTTGTGCTTCGAGCGCTGTGCGTTTCATCACATTGCAGCGTGAGGGCAAGGGCGTGATGGATGCCACCACATTTTTACGCGGGTTTCCGGTCGCTGCCGGGACGGTGGCCAACTGATGCCGCGCTACCGCCTCACCATCGAATATGATGGTACAGGATTTCTGGGGTGGCAGGCCCAACCACAGGCCAACACCGTGCAGGGTGTCCTCGAGGCCGCCATCATCAAGCTGCATGGGGCCCATTTCAATGTGCAGTGTGCAGGCCGAACGGATACAGGTGTACATGCGCTTGCGCAAGTGGCGCATGTGGATTTGCCACGCGTTTGGGATGTGTTTGAATTGGTCAACGCGATCAATGGCAATGTGCGGCCGCATCTCGTTTCGGTGATTGCTGCTGAAGAAGTTTCCGAAGATTTTCATGCTCGGTTTTCAGCCACCGGGCGCGATTATCTGTTCCGCATCCTCAATCGCCGCGCGCCGCCTACCATTGACAAAAACAAGGTGTGGCATATTCCTGTACAGCTAGATCAAGATGCGATGCATGAGGCCGCGCAGTATTTGCTGGGCATGCATGATTTCACGACGTTTCGCGCGGCTGAATGCCAATCCAAGTCGCCAATCAAGACTTTGGACCGGCTGGATGTGAGCCGCTATGGTGATGAGATTGAGATTGTGGCGGAAGCCCGCTCATTCCTGCATCATCAGGTGCGCTCCATGGCCGGAAGCTTGCGCATGGTGGGCGAAGGCAAGTGGAAGCCTATTGACGTAAAGCGCGCGCTGGACGCCAAAAACCGTGCAGCTTGCGGGCCGGTGGCCCCGCCCTCAGGGCTTTATCTCGTAGCTGTCAGGTATTGAAATAACTGTCCAGAATGCGGCGATAGATGCGCGTGGTGGCTTTCAACTCTTCGACATTGATACGTTCATCCACCTGATGGATGGTAGCGTTGGTGGGCCCAAATTCTAACACCGGGCAATAGTCTTTAATGAAACGGGCATCGGACGTGCCGCCAGACGTTGAAAGTTTCGGAAGGAGGCCCGTGTCCTGCTCCACTGCATCCTGCACTATGCCAACAAAAGCACCGGGCTCAGTGATAAAGGCTTCGGCCCCTTCGCTTGATTGTATAATCCAGGTGCCGCCCAGTTCGGCTTTCACTTTGGCCACATGGCCGCTCACCCAATCTCGCAACGTGTCATAGGTGTGAACCGTGGAATAGCGAATGTTGAACTTGGCCGTAGCGCGGGCGGGCACCACATTGGTGGCCTTGTTGTCAACATCGAATGTTGTGACGGCCAAGCTGGATGGGCCAAACTGGTTGTTGCCCTTGTCCAGTGGCGTTGTAGAAATCACATCCACAAAGCGGGCCAGTTTGGGAACCGGATTGTCGGTTTTTTCGGGATAGGCCACATGTCCTTGCTTGCCCTCAACTGTAACTGTGAAACTAAGCGAGCCTCGGCGACCGATCTTGATGGTATCGCCCAACTCATCCACGCAACTCGGCTCGCCCACCAGGCAATGATCAGGAACGTGGTGAAACTTTTTCATCCACTCTAAAACTTTGACCGTGCCGTTGATGGCCGGGCCTTCTTCATCGCCTGTGATCAAAAATGAAATGCTGCCTTTGTCGGTGCCATGCTCTTTCACAAAATCCATTGCCGCAGCAGCAAAGGCAGCAACTGAGCCTTTCATATCGGTAGCGCCACGCCCATAAATTTCACCACCATGGATTTCGGCGGCGAAGGGCGGATGCGACCAATCTTTGTCGTCGCCCACAGGCACCACATCGGTATGGCCGGCAAAGCACAAATGCGGGTCTGCCGTGCCGATGCGCGCGAACAGGTTAGCGATATCGGGCGTTCCGTCCTGCTTGAAAACCAGGCGGTGGCAGGTGAAGCCAGCGTCGGTCAAGTGTTGTTCTAAAACACCCAAAGCACCCGCATCATGCGGTGTGACAGAGGGGCAGCGGATCAAGGCCTGCAGAATTTCGACGGGATCGGTAGGGGTGTTTTTCATCAGAATATCTTACCCCAAGCCGTCACTCCCGCGAAAGCGGGAATGACGAAATAAGTGAATTTGAATTAACCCAATGGGTCTGGGCCAAAGCGGTTGGCCCCATCGGTGCCACGCAAGAAACCACATTCCACCAAGAACCAGATTGCACCAATGATGGGCACAAACATGATCAATGTCCACCAGCCTGATTTATCGCGGTCGTGCCAGCGCTTGGCATAGATCGCCAAAGCGGGCCAAAGGAAGATCAATGTTACAATCCAGATTGGCAGCATGGCGGCTGACATTGCTGATGCCGCTTGGTCCGGCGCCATATTGGGGTCCATCGCTGGCATGAGTGATGTGCCAAGCAACATTGCGAGAATGAACATCACCACCCATTGAACAATAATCAGCCCCAAAATGCCTAACCAAAAAGGCTGGCGATTGATGCGACCCTGAAAGCTCAGATACAGATTTTTCCAATCCATCTTATTTCTCCCGACAAGTTGTTTCTGCCCCTGAGGGGCATTTATTACCGAGAATCAAGAAAGTTGGAAGGGATTATTAATCCCGCAGCAGCTCGTTGATGCTGGTCTTGCTGCGGGTTTTTTCGTCCACGCGCTTCACGATCACAGCGCAATAGAGCGACGGCGAAGGCGTGCCATCGGCGAATGGTTTTTGTGGCAATGAGCCTGATACCACAACCGAATAGGGCGGCACGCGGCCCATGAACACTTCACCAGTGGCGCGGTCAACGATCTTGGTGGATTGGCCAATGAACACGCCCATAGAGATGACCGAGCCTTCGCCGACGATCACGCCTTCCACCACCTCAGAGCGCGCGCCGATGAAGCAATTGTCTTCAATGATGGTGGGGCCAGCCTGCAAGGGCTCCAACACGCCGCCAATGCCAACGCCACCTGACAGATGCACATTCTTGCCGATCTGGGCGCAGGAACCCACAGTGACCCATGTATCCACCATGGTGCCCTTATCGACATAAGCGCCAAGATTGACGAAGGATGGCATCAAAATGGCACCGGGGGCGATGTAAGCCGATTTTCGCACCACGCAATTGGGCACAGCGCGGAAGCCACCGGCTTTAAATTCCTTCGCCGTCCAACCATCAAATTTGGAGGGAACCTTGTCCCACCACTTGGATGCGCCGGGGCCGCCCTTGATCAATTCCATATCGTTCAAACGGAATGACAAGAGTACAGCCTTTTTCAGCCATTGGTGTGTCACCCACTCGCCTGTTTCTTTTGAAGCCACGCGCAGCACGCCTTGGTCCAACTGACCCAAGGCAAATTCGACGGCTTTGCGGATGTTACCCTTGGTTTTGATTGAAACCTTATCGCGGTTTTCCCATGCGTCTTCGATAATGGCTTGTGCGTTCTTCATATGATGGCTCTTTCCAAGAAATGTGCGAGATCGTCGGTAACATAATCAACATGGGCGGGCAACAGCGCCGCATCATGTTTGCCCACCAAAACCGTCGTCATGCCAAGTGAACGCGGCACAATGAGGTTGGCGCTGATGTCTTCAAAAAAGGCAGCTTGTGTGGCCTCTACCTTGTGTTGGGCTAAAAAGATTTCATAAGGCTTGGCATCAGGCTTGGGGATGAAGTGGCAATCTGTAATGTCAAAAATCTCCTCAAACACATCTGCACAGCCAAGATTGGCCAGCACATTGTTGGCATGTGGCCTTGTTCCTGCGGTGAAGATCAGTTTGCGCCCCGGCAGTGCCCGCAACGCCTCGCCCAAGCTTTCGTGATGGCGCACAGCGGAGTAATCTATCTCATGGACATAATTTAAGAAGCCGTGAGGCTCCAAGCCATGTTCAACCATCAAGCCGCGCAGCGTGGTGCCATAGGTCATATAATAATGGTGGCGCAGCTTTGAAGCGGCATCGGGTGTGACACCCAGCAAGGTCACGATGAAATCCGTCATACGCACGGCAATTTGGTCAAACAGCTTGCAAGATTCAGGATAGAGGGTGTTATCGAGATCAAACACCCAGTTGGAAATGTGGTCGAAGCCCTTCACACGCCATCCCGCGACACGCGCGTGCCCACACCGTGCGGGGTGAGCAATTCCAGCAGCACAGAATGAGGCACGCGGCCATCCAGAATAATCACGCCCTCAACGCCGCTTTCCACGACCGATGCCGCACTTTCAATTTTTGGGATCATGCCTGCAGTGATGGTGCCATCATCAAACAGGCCCTGTACTTCGGCGAGCTTCAATTCGCTGATCAGATTTTTGTTCTTGTCCAGCACGCCCGCCACATCGGTGAGCATCAGCAGGCGTTTTGCATTGAGGGCAACAGCAATAGCGCCTGCTGCCGTATCAGCATTTACGTTATAAGTGTCACCATCCCAGCCCACGCCAATGGGAGCAATCACCGGAATGGCATCAGATTTCATAATGGTGTGCAGAATTTCAACATTGACGCGTGCAGGTTCACCCACTTGGCCAAAATCAATAATGGTGACCTCCCCGGTCTTTGGGTCGGTCTTTTTCTTCGTAAAGCGCTCGGCCACCAGCAAATTGCCATCCTTGCCGGAAATGCCTACGGCGCGGCCCCCCGCCTGCTGAATAGAGGCGACGATAGATTTGTTGATTGACCCCGCCAAAACCATTTCCACCACTTCCATGGTTTCAGGATCCGTCACGCGCAGGCCTTCACGGAATTCGGCTTTTACGGCCAGTTTGTCCAACATGCGATTGATCTGCGGGCCGCCGCCGTGCACAACGACAGGATTGAGGCCGCAGACTTTGAGCATCACCATATCGCGGGCAAATTGTTGGGCCAGCTTCGGGTCGACCATGGCGTGGCCGCCAAACTTCACCACAATCACCTGATCATCATAGCGCTGCAGAAAGGGCAAGGCTTCTGACAATATGCGCGCGGTTTCGGAAACGTCAGTCTGGCTCATGCGATTCAACCCTTCCTGTGGTGACCCGCCTTATAGAAGAAATGATGTCTTTGAAAAGGATGAATTGCAGGCTGTTTCAGGGGGCATCCGCCACAAGGCCAGCAATTTCAGCCTTGAGTTCATCAATGCCTAAGGCTTTTTCAGCCGAAGTCATATGAATCGTCGGATAAGCGGCGGCACGTTTCTTGATAATGGCCAAGGTTTCGGCATTCAGGCTTTCAAGCTCTGACGGCTTAATCTTGTCGGATTTGGTGATGACGATTTGGTAGGCCACGGCGGCATCGTCCAACATTTCAAACATTTCCATGTCCGGCGTCATAATGCCATGGCGGGCGTCAATCAAAACAAAGGCGCGGGTCAAGCCCACGCGCCCGCGCAGATAGCCGCGCAGCACCGCTTGCCATTGCTTCACATCTTTTTTAGAGGCCTTGGCGTAGCCATAGCCAGGCATATCGACAAGCGACAAATTTGGGCCGACATCAAAGAAATTGAGCTCGCGCGTGCGGCCCGGTGTGTTGGAGGCGCGAGCCAAGCCATTCACGCCCGTCACTGCGTTGATCAGCGTTGACTTGCCCACATTGGAACGACCGGCAAAAGCAATTTCCACCCCACGCAAGGGTGGTAACTGCTCAAGTTGAGCCACACCCAGGCGGAACACCGCCGACCCATTGAGAAGCTGGCGGCCCGCCAGCAACTGATCAGCAGTGAAGGCCAATGTCACGGTGCGGACGGCTTTTTCTTGAGGAAAGGAATGCTGTTGGCGATATTGCCAAACAAATTTACCTCTGCGCCATTCTTCTTCATGATGTAGCTTTGCTGGATCACTGAAAGTGTGTTGCTCCATGCCCAATAGATCACCAAGCCCACAGGGAATGACCCGAGCATGAAGGTGAACATCACCGGCATCCAGTTGAACATCGACGCTTGCACCGGATCATCGGGAGTAGGGTTCAAGCGCATTTGCAGCCACATGGTAAAGCCCATGAGCAGCGGCCAAAAGCCGATCATCAGCATCTGCGGAGGCGACCACGGAATGAGACCAAACAGGTTGAACAGTGACGTGGGATCAGGTGCTGATAAGTCATGTATCCAACCAAAGAAGGGCGCATGACGCAATTCAATAGTGGTCAAAATAACTTTATACAAAGAGAAGAATACCGGAATTTGCACCAGCATGGGCAGGCAGCCAGCCAAAGGCGAAACTTTTTCGCGCTTATAAAGCTCCATGGTTTCTTGCTGCTGCTTGGCACGGTCATCAGGATATTGTGCCTTGATCTTGTCCATCTCAGGCTTCAGTTTCTTCATACGGCTCATAGAAGCATAGGAACGGTTGGCGAGGGGGAATACCAAAGCCTTGACTAAAACCGTTACCAACAAAATGGCCACACCAAAGTTCCCTACCATGCTGTGTGCCCACGACAACAGATAGAACATGCCTTTGGTGAGAGGCTGGAACCAGCCCCAATCAATCATCAAATCAAACTTGTCAAAGCCATATTTGGCATAAATGGAATTGATGGTTTGAACAATTTTTGCTCCAGCAAAAACATGGTCAACATAAGTTGCCGTTTGACCCGGAGACACTATTAAGGGTTTGGATGTTGCATAGTCAACCTGATAGGCATCGCGCGCGGCGTTGCCGATATAGCTGTATTTGGTGTTCACTTCGGTTTGCCTATCCGGCATCACCACGGTGGCCCAATATTTATCGGTAAATCCGAGCCAGCCACCTATGACATTGTTAACAGAAGACGTTTTTCCCGCTTCATCTTTTGCGTCTTTTAAAGCAGCATATTTGTTCTCAGCCAAAGTGCCATTGTGTACACCCAACATGCCTTCAAAGAACACCCAATAGCCAGCAATAACCGGTGTATCCTGACGTTGCACGCGGGCGTAGGGATACAGCTGCACTGGGGCTGCACCCGCATTGGTCACGGTTTGCTTGACGGTGAAGAGATAGTCTTCACTGATGGATATATCGCGCTGGAACTTCAAGCCTGCACCATTGTCCCAGGTGAGGGTCAATGGTTTATCCAAAGTCAGCACAGCGCCTTGCGGGGCGGTCCACACCGTGTTGGCATCAGGCACGGGCGTTTTGTCATTTGGCAAAACACCTAAGCCTTGCTGAACATAGTAAGCATTCGCTGTGCCCGATGGCGATAACAGGGTAACAGCCGGACTTTTCGGGTCATATTGTTCGCGATATTTGTTGAGCTTCAAGTCATCAAATGCGGCGCCCGTGAGGTTGATTGAACCAGAAAATTGATCCGTTTCAATTTTAACCCGTTGGGTGGCTGCAATTACCTCATCGTGCGGCTTTACCGCAGTGAGCGCCGGCGTGGCGGGGGAAGGATTTGCGGCCTCAGTTTTGGCTATTTCGGCCTGCTGCTGCGCCTTCTTTGCTTGAGGAGCCACATAATAATATTGCCAGCCAAACACGATGAGCATGGAGAGCACCACCGCAAGGATCATGTTTTTGGGGTCAACTTTGTTTTGCTGCGGGTTCATCATGGTCTCACTTGAGAGGCGGTTTCGGCCTTGGAGTGCAGCCGGGTTGTGGCAGAGATAAGGTCGGACATCAAAACTTCAAAGGGGCGGTGTTCAGCATCAGCCCGGCCAATCACCACATAGTCAAAGCCCGGCTTGGCATGTGGCCCCAAACACAGGCGGGTCGCTTCTTTCAGGCGGCGGCGGATGCGATTGCGGGTCACGGCATTGCCCAACTTTTTAGTGCAGGTAAAACCCACACGCGCTGGCCCCGCATCTTTGCGGTTCAACCCTTGTACCACAAACGCAGGCATAGGCTGATAAACACCTTTAGCGGCGGCAACAAAATCCTGCCTCCGCTTCAAGCGCTGCATGTTTGGAAACTAAATTAAGCCGAGAGCCGCTTGCGGCCCGCAGCACGACGACGACGGATAACATTACGACCGCCAACAGTTGCCATGCGGGAGCGGAAGCCATGGCGGCGCTTGCGGACAAGCTTGGATGGCTGATAAGTGCGCTTCACGTTCAAACTCCGTAATCATCATAAGGTTTCAGTAAGTCTCTGAAAAAGAACGGAAAACTCCGAAAAATTCAGTGGCCTTTAGAAACTAAAACCAAGGCTAAAGGGTTAAGATGGGCGGTTTATGGTCTAGCTTCACAGAAATGTCAAATCATCCAAGCGCAAAATGCCTGTGCTTAACCCTTTACACGGCGCTTGAACGATTATCACGAGGGCGTGAGGCCACTGGTCAGCCGCTGCAATTTGCGTCATGTGAGACTGATGAGCAAGTTGGCCCCCTCTCTTAACCTTGTGCGACTGCAGCGCTGGCTGCCACTTGGCGCGTTGCTGGCATTGGTAGCGGCCAGTTATGGCTTTGGGCTTACAAACTATCTTTCGTTGGAAACGCTGGTCCGACATCAAGACGCTTTGTTGGCCTATGTGAATGCACATTTGGTGTTGGCGCTTTTTCTTTACGCTTTGGTTTATGTGCTGGTGGTTTCACTTTCGCTGCCCGGTGCGGGTGTTTTGAGCATCATGGGAGGCTTTATGTTTGGCTGGATGTTAAGCGCCCCAGTTACCGTGATTGCCGCCACAAGTGGCGCGATTATTGTTTTTTGTATTGTCAGCACCTCGCTGGGGGCTTCTATGGCAGAACGCGCAGGGCCGTTTGCGGCTAAGCTTTCGGCGGGATTTCAAAAAGATGCCTTCAGCTACATGTTATTCTTACGCCTGGTGCCGGTGTTTCCGTTTTTTATTGTGAACGCTGTGGCGGGCCTCGCCCGCATTGATTTACGAACTTATACGCTTGCTACCTTGCTGGGCATCTTGCCTGGCTCGCTGGCCTTCGCGTGGCTGGGGCGTGGGTTAGGTAGCCTGATTGAGGCGCAAACAGCGGCCCACACTGCTTGCGTATCACAGCATGGGCCGGGGGCTTGCCCTTTCTCATTTTCTTCAACGGCGCTGATTACACCACAGTTGCTTTTGGCTTTTGCAGGTTTAGGTGTTGTTGCCCTTGTGCCTGTTGCTTTGAAAAAATGGAGAGGTTTATGAAATATGACCTCGCGGTGATCGGCGGTGGTTCGGCTGGCCTTTCTGTGGCGGCAGCCGCGGCGCAATTTGGTCTGAGCGTGGTGCTGTTCGAAAAAGCAGAAATGGGTGGCGATTGCTTGAACACAGGCTGCGTTCCTTCCAAATCCCTGCTTGCCGCAGCCAAAGTGGCCCATACCCAACGCCATTCTGCTGCTTATGGCATCACCCCTATTGACCCAAAGGTTGATTTTGCAAAAGTGATGGACCATGTGCAGGGCGTGATCAATAAGATTGCCCCACATGACAGCCAAGAGCGCTTTGAAAGGCTGGGTGTGAAAGTTGTGCGTGCCCCAGCCAGATTCATCAACGCACATCAACTTGAAGCGGAAGGTGAGGTATATGTAGCCCGCAAATATGTAATTGCCACAGGTTCGCGCGCCGCGGTTCCCGCCATACCCGGGTTAAAAGATGTGCCTTATTTCACCACGGAAACAATATTCAAAAACCGCCTTTTGCCAAAGCATTTGGTTGTAATAGGCGGTGGGCCGGTGGGGCTCGAAATGGCGCAGGCGTATCGCCGCCTGGGTTCACAAGTGACTGTGCTCGACGCTTTTCAACCACTGACCAAAGATGATCCAGAACTTACTTCGATTGTACTGCAGGCGCTTCAAGCCGAGGGTATCGACATTCAGGCCCAAGTGGCCATCACTGAAATTAAGAATTCAAAAACTGGCATCGATATTATTCATAAAGATGGTCGGGTGGTCTCCGGTTCACATTTGCTCGTGGCGACGGGGCGCCAGCCCAATATTGAATCTCTGAACTTAGAAGCCGCGGGAGTTGCCTTTTCCAAACGTGGCATCACGGTTGATCAAAGCTTGCGCAGCAGCAACCGCAAAGTTTATGCCGCGGGAGATGTGGCGGGAGGGCTGCAATTCACTCATGTTGCAGGCTATCACGCCGGTTTGATCATCCGTAATGCGCTGTTCAAATTGCCTGTTAAAAACCGCTTCGATGTGATTCCGTGGGTGACATACACCGATCCCGAACTCGCCCATGTAGGACTAGCCGAGTTGGATGCGCGCAAAACATTTGGTGATTCAATTAAAATTTTGCGGTGGAACTTTAGCGAAAATGACCGCGCCCAAGCTGAAGGCAAAACGCAAGGGATGATTAAAGTGGTTCTGAGCAAACGGGGCCGCATTATGGGGGCCAGTATTGTGGGTGCCCAAGCGGGCGAATTGATTGCGCCTTGGGTATTGGCTTTGGCAAAAGGTCTTAAGATTTCCGCATTTGCCAATGTCGTCTTGCCCTACCCCACTTTAAGCGAGATTTCCAAACGTGCTGCTATTTCCTCCTATGCTGGTATGGCACAAAATCCGTGGCTTCGGCGGGCGCTGGGCATTCTCAAGATACTGGGTTAGAACACTGCCATGGCGCAAGCTTCTCGGTCATCTTGGATCTCAATGCTCACCGGCCTTTCGGGGAAAGTTCTGGCACTCACTATCGTTTTTGTGATGCTGGGTGAGGTGCTGATCTTTCTCCCTTCGATTGCCAATTTTCGCATTCAATGGTTGAAGACCCATGTGGCCCAGGCGGAGATCGCCGTGCTGGCCGCCGAAGCAGCCCCAGGGCAAATCGTTGACGCTGATTTGCGCAGTACAATTCTTAAAGGAGCCGGAGTTGAAGCTGTTTCACTGAGCCGTGAAAATCAGCGCAAGCTGGTGTTGCGCAATACACCTGAAACCATGGTGAAGGAAACTTTTGACCTGCGCTCCGGCAATTATTTTCCAACGATTGGCGATGCTTTTGCAGTGATGTTCCTGCGCGAGGACCGCCTGATCAGTGTTATCGATAAGCCGCCTGCCATGTCGGGCGATTACATTGAACTTACGTTACACGAGTGGCCGATGCGTGATGCTATGCTGGCTTATGGTTTGCGTATTCTGAATTTGTCGATTGCACTTTCACTCATCGTGGCAGCTTTGATCTTTGCAGCACTCCGCCGCGTGTTGGTGAAGCCCATGCAAGGCCTCTCTGCTAACATGATGGCCTTCGGCCACCACCCCGAAAACCCCGGCTTGGTGATTGCCCCAAGCCCGCGCCGCGACGAGATTGGCATCGCCGAGCGTGAGCTGCAATCCATGCAACTGCAATTGCAAGACCTGCTGAAAGAGCGCGGCCATTTGGCGGCTTTGGGATTGGCGGTGAGCAAGGTCAGCCATGATCTGCGCAACATGTTGACGTCGGCACAACTGATTTCAGACCGACTTGGCGAGGTAAAGGACCCCACCGTGCAGCGATTCGCGCCCAAGCTTATTTCCTCGCTTGACCGCGCGATCATGTTTCTCAACCAAACCATCACTTATGGAAAGGCACAGGAACTTCCGCCCCGGCGTGAATGGCTGGTGCTGCGCGACGTGGTGGAAGAAGTGATTGAGTCAGCGCGACTTCAGGCAGGGCCAAACACATTGCTCGAAAATTTGGTTCGACCCCGCGTCAAAGTGGATTGTGACCGCGAACATTTATTGCGGACTTTAACCAACCTTACGCGCAATGCTTTGCAGGCCATTGAAACGGGCGCGGCTCCCCAAAATTTTGTGCGCATTACCAGCGAGCGGCGGGGTGCTCAATCCGTTATCGCAGTTGAGGATAGTGGCCCGGGCATTCCTCAGGCCGTACGAGCCAAATTATTCGAAGCATTTCAATCTTCGGCCCGCGCTGGTGGCACAGGGCTGGGGCTTGCCATTTCTGCTGAATTGATCAAGGCCCATGGTGGCGAGATTCAAGTGGCACGTTCTGATGAAACAGGCACCATATTTGAAATTATTTTGCCAGACCGAACGGCATAGCAAAAACAGTGCGCGTTTAACACGGAATTTTCCAATTTGCTCAGGCTGCAAAACTTTCAAACTTCTGCTCTTGCGTTCCAGCGCCAGTCGGTCTAATCAGGCCGCGCTTTCGAGCATAAGTCGAAACACATGCGCGCCCGTAGCTCAGCTGGATCAGAGCATCAGACTACGAATCTGAGGGTCAGAGGTTCGAATCCTTTCGGGCGCGCCACCTTCGCTGGAACATATTGTTTTGATTTCACTTTTTCTGGAACATGTCCAACCTTTCGGGAGAGGTTGGACACGGATGTTCACTTTCTGATTTCAAAAGGTTCACAAGCGCTTGTTGCGCATTGCGCTCTTGATCTGTTGCTCTCGTATAGCGTGCCACCTCGCTCAAAGTTCTGTGTCCGGTGATCGACTTAATCTGCTCCGGCGTGCATCCGGCGTTGGCTAGGCGTGTCGCGCAGGCCTTGCGCAAACCATGCGCTGAACAATGTGGTAGGTCTGCTTCATTGCAGCGGTCCCTGAACCAATTGCCAAAGCCAGCGGCAGTGAATGGTTTGCCAAGTTCGGTTAAAAGAAACGCCAAGTTTGTACGCTGCATCGCCGATAACACTTCGACAAGCCTAGGGTGGAATGGAATTTTGAGAAACTCTCCGGTCTTGTCCTGAACGACACTTAGCAGATTGCCATTCACATGCTGCCAACCCATTCGCACAATGTCACTTCTGCGCTGCCCGGTGTAGAGTAACAACATCAAAGCAAGATGAGCTTTCGAGCCACGTCTGTGCACTGCTTCAAAGGTAGCCACATCAGCTTCGGTCCATGAATGGAAGCCTTCTGAGCTGGACTTGAATTTTCGCACGTTGCGAGCAGGATTATCATCAATCAATCCCATGTCCACCGCGTGCCGCAACAACACACGCAGGGCCTTCAGTAGACAGTTGGCGGCACCTGGGCGATCCGCCATGCCACCGATGATGGCTTTCATGTGCGCAGGCGTGAGTAGCGAAACTCTTTCTTTGTTTCCGACGGAAAAGACGGGGCTAAGACAATTGGCTACGAGGCGCGAATATCTTCCGGCTCTTTAGCAGCCCGCACTCGATCCATATAGGCCCGCATCTCTGCAACCTCCTTTTCGGTGGCCTTCTCGGCTAGCAGCTTCAACATATATTGTATGTTGCTCTCTGGGATCGGGCCGAACACTTTCGACACAGCTATGGACTTGGTCTTGGCAGTTACGTCTTCCCAGAAAATGGCGATGATTGTTTCGGGCATGTCAGGCCGCACTTCATCTTTATTTTTCATGGCACGATCAAACGCTTGCCATTGCGTGCGCAGCGACGTGGCCTTGTCAGTGAAGTCGGACAGAATGTCCCGCCCGCGCGATTTGAGAGTATGCGTGTCGGTTGCATTATCTGCCAACTCGCTGCCCACGGTGCTGAGGTAAATGTAGACCTGCCAAACACCTTGTAAAGTGTCGGCGATTAGCTCGCCTCGCGGTTGGGGAAATTCAAAATGCGGGCGTTCATCGAGGAAGCTGTTCAGCAATGTCAACTGTTGCCGTATATCGGCCAGCAACATGAGGTCGGACTTTCCAAAATTGAATATCTTGTGCCACGCCTCCAGCCGAATGTGCGTCCACAATTCAAGAACGCTTGCATCTTTGCGACGGTGCGCGGGGTATTCAACTTCTTTGGCTTGGACAGCATCAACATATTCACGAACGCGTTCAGCTATAGCGACGGCTTGCGCCTGCGGTGCGAAGAACTTTTCGGACAACGCCTTCAATTCCGGTGGAAGCTCTTGCGGCTTCTTTTTCTTAAACCAACCCAGCATATACCCAAGCTAGCAGCGCTGTGATATTTGGGCAATGGTCAGCCAAAACATTTTCCTGCACTGTCGTTGGGGTTTTCAATTCATTTTCGAATGTGCCACTTTTGTAGTGTCTGAGAGGTTCACGCGCTGCGTGATCCCGGCTTCCCGCCGATTTCCCCTTAGCAGGTGACATGCCTGCGCAGACGGTAACAACACAGGACAAGTGTTGGCCGTCTGCTGCCCGTATCTTGGACAGTCTCCGGTCAATGCCTATCATTCCGAGGAGACTGAAACTATGAAAATGATGACGCGAATGCACCGCTCGCCCAGTGAGTGCGCGGAAACTTACCACGTGCGCCTTGAGGCTGCGAAGCGGGCCTAGAAAGGAGCGACGCCCCACCTGCGAAAGGGTTCTACGCAGACGCTTTGTCGCCCAACTTTCGCTCATACAAATTCGGTCTTTTGGCCTCGGTAACCTCATTGCGCGTGACGGGCAATGCCGCGGTCATTCTGTCTGGACGCACAGCGCATCCCCTCGCGTCTCGGACCGTGATCTGCGGCAAATACAGAGCTTATTCACCGTATTATATGCGGCGAATAGGCTTGCAAGTGCGGCGAAAAAAGACTATATTCGCCGCACTCTATACGGTGATTAGCAATGACCTATTACCACGAAAAGCCGGAATGGCCCCAATACACTTGGGATTCGGAGAAACTTGCCAATCCACTGGCAGCCGTCAGACACCGTCAAGGTCGGCTCATCGGACGGATGGAAGGTCTTGGCTTTTCTCTGCGCAATGAAGCCATACTACAAACGCTGACTCAAGATGTCATGAAGTCCAGCGAGATCGAGGGAGAAATCCTCGATCAAATGCAGGTACGATCATCTATAGCCCGACGTCTCGGTATGGATATCGGCGCCCTCACGCCCGCTGACCGCAATGTCGAAGGCGTGGTTGAGATGATGCTCGACGCCAGTCAGAACTATGACAAGCCTCTCGCCACCGAACGCCTTTTCGGATGGCATGCTGCCCTCTTCCCAACCGGATTTAGTGGCATGCATCGTATTGTTGTAGGGGCATGGCGCAATGACGAGCGTGGCCTTATGCAAGTGGTCTCAGGGCGCATTGGCAAAGAGCGCGTCCACTACCAAGCCCCCGATGCCATGCGCCTCAACACAGAAATGAAACAGTTTCTGGATTGGTACAATACCAACACAACTTCTGATCCCGTGCTGAAAGCCGGGCTGGCGCATTTGTGGTTTGTGACCATCCATCCCTTTGACGATGGTAATGGCCGCATCGCACGCGCGATTGCCGACATGTCACTCGCGCGTGCCGAAAATAGTCCGCAGCGTTTTTACAGTATGTCCTCACAAATCCGCAAAGAACGCGATGTCTACTATGACATGTTGGAAGCAACACAGAAACAGGACAGCGGCGATATCACACCTTGGCTGCTCTGGTTCCTCGATTGCCTGGATCGGGCCATAGCTGGAGCAGAGACTACGCTGGCAACAGTTTTGAAAAAAGCAAAATTCTGGGAGACACACTCCGACGGCAAATTCAATCAGCGCCAACGCGACATCATTAATCGATTGCTCAATGGATTTGAAGGCAAGCTCAACACGTCAAAATGGGCCAAGATCGAAAAGTGCTCCACCGACACAGCACTGCGCGATATCACCGAATTGGTCGAGCGCGGAATACTCGAGAAGGAGGCCGCAGGAGGGCGGAGCACGAGCTATGTCTTGAGAGACCAATAAGGCGCTTTGAGCAATCGCCATAGTCAATATGAATGCCTTGAAGTTCCGCGCATTTCCCGGCTTTCCCAATCGTGTGAGTCGCCGATCTGTGGTATCTTGAGACGAGAGGGTTGCGATCGTCAAGCTCATAACCTGAAGGTCGCTGGTTTCCAAAAGTCAATTGGGTAACGCGGGAAATCAAAGGTACTGGAGGGAATATCCAGTATTTCAAACCTTCAGGTAGTTGTCCTGAAATGCGCGCGGTTCCGCATCATAGTTGAGCGCATTCACACATTATGACATCTCATTTCTGCCAAATTGTCCCTAATTTACTTCAGTAAGACTGCACTAGCAGTCCCCAAAAAAATCTCGTGTACGCAATGATCGCGGCACATGTGCCGCGATCACGATCATCAATTAGTATTGTGAAGTCGATTTTGCTCGCGTCTCCAGAGACCACTCTTTCAATTCATCAATGTGGTAGTAGACGAGCCCGCCATGCTTACGGAAGTTAGGGCCTGTGCCCATCCAGCGCATGTTGTCGAGCGTGTGCTTCTTCAGCCGCAGAAATGCTCCTGCTTCTCTAACATTCGAGAACGGATTCTGGTAAACTTCTTCCATGGGCCTTCTCCTTTAAGCGTGACTGAAGTGTCACGAAGAGAATCTGATCCTTCGATCTGCACAACAGTTTCTGATTCTTCCCGGAACTGCACGTAAACAGATTCTGCGACATGCTGAGGACGGGTTTATGAGTTTGTTACTCGGCCCGCAAGCTCAACATTTCGAGATATCGAATATCCACGGGCTTTGCCAACAGTTCGTCCAATCTGTCCAACAAGGGTTTCAAATGCGCCTTCGTGAGATGTTCATCCAGAGCTTCTTTGCTCACAAAATTCTCGTAGAAAATGAAGGTATTTGGATCGGATTTATCACAGTGAAAATCATAGTTGATGCAGCCAGGTTCAGCTCGTGTGGGGGCGACTTGGGCGGCGAGTGTGCGCATCAATTCGTCGCGCTTTTCGGGCTTTGCAACGACAGTGCCAATGATGGTGCAACCAGGGGTTTTCATGTTGATTTCCTGTTTTGAGAAATGGCCACGGCAAGGATAATGATGGCACCCCGCGCGATGAGCTGTTGCGAAAACTCGAGGCCCGCGAGAATGAGACCGTTGTTGATGAGGCCAATCATCAATGCACCCATGATAGATCCTACAACTGTGCCTTTGCCGCCAAACAGACTGGTGCCGCCTAGGACAGCCGCTGCGATGACGGAAAGCTCATCACCCTCGCCCAGTTGAAAGCGTCCGGTTTGAAAGCGACCAGCATAGAGCATGCCTGCAATCGCCGCGGCAAAACTCGAGATGATCAGAACTTTGAATTTGATATTGCGGGTGTTGACGCCCGAATAACGTGCGGCCGTTTCGCTGCCGCCTGTGGCTAGAACCCAGCGGCCAAACGTCGTGCGCCTGAGCACAATATGCCCTATGGCCGCTACAACCAACATCCAGAACAGCAAGACCGGCAGTGGGCCAATATAGCCACCACCAAAAAACCAGTTGTAGCCATCGCTGAGGATCGGTACGGCTTTGGTGCCGCTCACCCACATGGACGTTCCCTTGGCAACACCCATCATGGCAAGCGTGGTGAGGAAGGTCGGAATGCCAATGCGCGTACTGATGATTCCGTTGATCACGCCGACAATGAGACCAGTTCCAACGCCTGCAAGAATTCCCAAAGGCACGCCACCCACATCCATCGCCATGGCAGCGGCAACCGATGCAAGACCCGCCACAGCCCCAATGGAAAGGTCAATTTCACCAGCGGCCAGCACATAAGTCATGGCAACCGCCATGATCGCGATGGGTGCGGTTTGACGAACAATGTTAAGTAGATTGTTGGTATCGAGAAATCCCTTGTGGCCCAAGGTCACCGCGAAAAAAATGAAGATGCCGACAAACCCGATATAAATAATGTTTTGTCGCCAGTTGGTGAGCCCAATCCGCGTTGCCATTGATGGTGTCATCGTGTCAGCCATTGTTGCGAACCTCTTGAAGAGTTGTTTGGAGTTTACGCTCAGCAAACTGCATATTGCCCGCTGCTGTGTGTTGACCCGCAATAGGGTCTTCGAATTCATCCCGGTGCATGTCGCGCAGCAATCGCCCATCGGACATGACGAGAATACGGTCACAGGCGGCGAGCAGCTCATTGAGTTCTGAGGAAATCACAACAATGGCTTTGCCCTCACGTGCTAATTCGCGAATGAGTTGGATGATTTCAGACTTGCTACCAATGTCGATGCCCGCCGTCGGTTCATCAAAGATGACAATGCGCGGATCTGAGGCCAGCCACTTTGCCAGCACGACTTTCTGCTGGTTTCCGCCGGATAGAGTGCGCACAGCGGCGGCGGCGGAAGAAGTCTTGACCTTGAGTGACTTGATCTTTTCAGTCGCAAGATCACTCCACTTTTGCTGCGATATCCATCCCCGTTTGCTGATGCGATCAAAAACCGAAAGACTAATGTTGTCAGCAACACTGTGTTCGAGCACAACACCTTGGCGCAAGCGGTCTTCCGGAATGAGGGCAATGCCTTGGGCAATTGCCGCAGCGGGATCGTTGATTTCGACTTTCTTTCCGGCCACAACGATGTCACCAGACATTTTGGGATCGATGCCGAACAACAGTCGCGCGATCGCACTTCTGCCGCTGCCTAAAAGGCCAGCAATACCGATGACTTCACCGGCGTGAATAGATAGGTTCAAATCGATGGGCTTTTGACGTCCGGAAACTTTTCTGAGTTCAAGAAGGATGTTGTCGCGCCTTGTGTCTTCGCGCGTAATGCCAGACAAGCCGCGCGACTGTTTGCCGACGATATGTTCAATGATCGACTGAAGCGTCAGTTCTGAAAGGGGTGCAGTTATAACGTGGCGACCATCACGTAAGATCGTGGCCTGATCAGCGATCTTCATGATTTCATCCATGCGATGCGACACATAGATAATTGCAACACCTTCAGCCTTTAATTTGGTCAGGAAGGCGAAAAGCTTTTCAACATCATGGGTTGAAAGCGCTGTGCTCGGCTCATCAAGAATAAGAACGCGGGCCTTTTGGGCAATGGCCTTGACGATTTCCGTGAGTTGGCGCTGGCCAGCACCCAAGCTGCCCGCTTCGGCCATCGGGTCAACATCGACGTCCAAGCTTTTAAAAAGTTCGGTCGCGCGATCAACGGCAGTTGAGTCATCGATCAGCCCTGAACTTGTTTTCAATTCATTGGCCAGAAAAATATTTTCAGCCACAGTCAAGGTGGGCACCAGACTCATTTCTTGGAAAATCATGGCAATGCCAACGCGCTTTGATTCATCAGGCGTGTGTTCAGTCAGTCTCTTACCCAAGACTTCCAACGTTCCAGCGTCCGGCCTGTGGACCCCGCGCAGAATCTTGAGAATGGTCGACTTGCCTGCGCCATTGCCGCCGAGCAACGCATGGATTTCGCCGGGCCGGATTTCGAGGGTGACGTCGTCAAGCACCTTGGTCGGACCAAAGGCCTTGCCGATTCCGGTCATTTTTACGGCAAAATCATAAGGAGCGTTGGTCATCTTCGGCTCTTTGATGCGTATGTTGAAGGAGGGCCGAACCTGTCGCAACAGATCCGGCCTATTGAGTGCAGAGACGCTTACTTGAAGCTTGTCTTGATCTTATCAGTCGGGGGAGCGTGATAGATTTCCTCCCAACCTTTGAGTAAGGTGTCGTGCGTGATGGGGCCTGCAGGCAAAGCCACATAGGCAGGTGCAGTTTTGCCGATCAATGCATAGCCCGCGAGCATGGCTTCAATGATTC
>JAGWUY010000128.1 GCA_028868255.1 Alphaproteobacteria bacterium
ATTCTTCAACAACTATCGTCCGCAATTCTACTTCCGCACGACGGACGTAACCGGTGTTGTGACTTTGCCAGCTGGCACGGAAATGGTGATGCCTGGCGATAACATCTCGTTTGATGTTGAGCTGATCACACCAATCGCCATGGAAGAAAAGCTGCGCTTTGCCATCCGTGAGGGTGGCCGCACCGTGGGTGCCGGCGTTGTTGCTAAGATTTCGGAATAAGGTAATCGCATAATGCAACGCCAAAATATCCGCATTCGTCTCAAAGCGTTTGATCATCGCATTCTCGATAATTCGACGCGTGAGATCGTGAACACAGCCAAGCGCACGGGCGCTCAGGTGCGTGGTCCCGTGCCGCTGCCAACGCGGATCGAAAAGTTCACTGTTAACCGTTCGCCCCACGTCGATAAAAAGAGCCGTGAGCAGTTTGAAATGCGGACTCACCGCCGCCTTTTGGACATTGTGGATCCCACGCCACAGACGGTTGATGCACTGATGAAGCTTGATCTTGCATCAGGCGTCGATGTTGAAATTAAGCTTTAAGAGCTGTTGAGGAGTAGACGATGCGTTCTGGCATCATCGCAAAAAAACTGGGCATGACCCGGATTTACACGGAAGAGGGAGCAGTTGTTCCTGTGACCGTGTTGAAAGTCGACAGCGTCGTTGTTGTCGGACACAAAACTGCTGAGAAGCATGGCTATGTGGCCTTGCAGCTTGGCTCTGGCACACCAAAGATCAAGCGCTTGAGCAAAGCCCAGCGTGGCACGTTTGCTGCCGCCAAGGTTGAACCCAAGCGCAAGCTTCAGGAATTCCGCGTGGACGAAGGCAGCATGATGCCTGTTGGCGCTGAAGTGACGGCTGATCATTTTGTTGCTGGCCAATTTGTTGACGTGACAGGTACATCCAAGGGCAAAGGTTTTGCCGGCGGTATGAAGCGTTGGAACTTCGCAGGTTTGCGTGCAACGCACGGTGTTTCGGTTAGCCATCGTTCAATCGGTTCGACAGGTAACCGCCAAGACCCAGGCAAGGTCTTCAAGAACAAGAAGATGCCCGGTCATCTTGGTGATGAAACTGTGACAACGCAAAATATTGTCGTGGTTCGTACCGATAAGGAACGTGGCCTGATTTTGCTGAAGGGCTCTGTGCCCGGCTCGCAAGGTGGTTGGGTTTCTGTGCGTGATGCCGTGAAGCGCAAGCTTCCCGATGCCGCGCCAAAGCCCGGTGCTTTCACCGCAGCAGTGGCTCAGTGAGGCGAACATGAAGTTTGATGTAAAAACAATTGAAGCGGCGCAAGCCGGCACAGTGGAACTCTCCGACGCGATTTTCGGTCTGGATCCTCGTGTAGACATTATCCACCGTGTGATCCAATGGCAGCTCAATAAGCGCCAGCAGGGCACACACCAAGCCAAGTCGCGCGGTGAAATTAATCGCACGACAGCTAAGCTGGGCAAGCAGAAGGGCGGCGGTACGGCTCGTCACGGTTCGCGCAAGTCTGGTATTTTCGTCGGCGGCGGCAAGGCCTTTGGCCCTCGTTTCCGCAGCCACGAAACAGCATTGAACAAGAAGGTGCGTGCGCTTGGTTTGCGTCATGCACTGTCGTCCAAAGTTAAGTCGTCAGAACTGATTGTTCTGGACAAGGCCGAGGTTAAGAACGCCAAGACCAAGGACATGAAAGTTCTGTTCGCAAAGATGGGACTTTCCAACGCGCTGATTATTGATGGCGCAACCTTGAACGAAGGCTTTGCCAATGCTGCACGCAACATCATCGGCATCGATGTGCTGCCTGTGCAAGGCATCAATGTTTACGACATTCTTCGCCGCAAGAATTTGGTTCTGACCAAAGCTGCAGTTGAAGCGCTGGAGGCCCGTTTCAAATGAGCAAAGAACACTTCTACAATATCATCCTGAGCCCCGCGATTACTGAAAAGTCAACGCTGGTTTCCGCCCATAACGCCGTTGTGTTCAAGGTTGCGCTGCGCGCCACCAAGCCACAAATCAAGGCTGCTGTTGAAGGCCTGTTCGGCGTGAAAGTGAAGTCTGTGAACACACTGGTGCGCATGGGCAAGGTTCGTGTGTTCAAGGGCCGCAAGGCACAATTGAGCGATAGCAAAAAAGCATATGTGACGCTGGCCGCTGGCGAACGTCTCGATGTGACGACAGGACTGTGAGTTCATCATGGCATTGAAAACATTTAACCCTACAAGCGCCGGCCGCCGCCACCTGATTCAGGTTGACCGCAGCTCGTTGTTCAAGGGCAAGCCGATAAAGGCTCTGGTTGAAGGTCTCAGCAAGTCTGGTGGTCGTTCAAACACGGGTCGCATCACATCACGCCGCAAGGGTGGTGGTCACAAGACTGCTTATCGTCTGATCGACTTCAAGCGTATCAAGCATGATATGGCCGCTGTTGTTGAGCGTTTGGAATATGATCCAAACCGCACAGGCTTCATCGCCCTGATCAAGTATACTGATGGCACATTGTCTTACATTCTGGCGCCTCAGCGCTTGGCTGTTGGTGATAGCGTGATTTCATCAGCCGCTGGTGTTGACGTGAAGCCTGGCAATGCCATGCCGATCGGCACCATTCCAGTTGGCACGATTGTTCACAACATCGAAACCAAGCCAGGTGCTGGTGGTTCATTGTCTCGCGCTGCTGGCACCTATGCCATGGTTGCAGGCCGTGACGGTGGTTATGTGATCATCAAGTTGAAGTCTGGCGAAACCCGCATGGTTGATGCCAAGTGCATGGCTTCAGTCGGCGCCGTTTCAAACCAAGATCACATCAACGAAGTGGTTGGCAAGGCCGGCCGCGCACGTTGGAAGGGCGCTCGCCCCGTATCACGCGGTATTGCCCGCAACCCTGTCGACCATCCAAACGGCGGTCGTACAAACGGTGGTAAGCACTGGTCCACACCATGGGGCAAGCCAACCAAGGGTTATAAGACACGTACAAATAAATCGACGACGAAGTTCATCGTGCGCAGCCGCCACGATCGCAAGAAGTCCGGTTAAGAGGTAGCGCTGAATGACACGCTCAGTCTGGAAAGGCCCGTTTGTAGACGGGTATCTGTTGAAAAAAGCGGAGGCCGCACGCGGCCAACGCAACATGGCGATCAAGACCTGGAGCCGTCGCTCCACCATCTTGCCGCAATTTGTGGGCCTGACCTTTCAGGTGCACAATGGCAACAAGTTCATCCCTGTGAACATTTCGGAAGAAATGGTTGGTCACAAGTTGGGTGAATTCGCGCCAACACGCACATTCAAGGCCCACTCTGCGGGCGATAAGAAAGCGGCAGCGAAGTAATCATGAGCAAGCCAAAAACACCACGCGCCCTGAGCGACTCTGAAGCAAAGGCGATCACACGTTCGATCCGCATCAGCCCACGCAAGCTGAATGAAGTGGCAACCGAAATTCGTGGCCGCAAGGTTCACGATGCTCTGGCCCATCTCACATTCTCGCGTCGCCGCATTGCCAAGGATGTCAAGAAAACTTTGGAATCCGCTATTGCGAATGCTGAAAACAACCACAGCCTCGATATCAATGATCTGGTGGTTTCAGAAGCCTGGGTTGGCAAGAACCTGGTGATGAAGCGCTGGATGCCAGACGCTCGCGGCCGTGTGGGCCACATCAAGAAGTATTTTAGCGAACTGACGATTATTGTTCGTCAAGTGAAAGAGGCCGCATAATGGGTCAAAAAGTTAATCCAATTGGTTTGCGCCTCGGCATCAACCGCACATGGGATTCCCGCTGGTTTGCTGGCGCACGTGAATTCGGCAAGCTGCTGCATGAAGACGTGAAGATCCGCGCCTACCTGACCAAGGAATTGAAGCAGGCCGGTGTGTCGAAGGTTCTGATCGAACGTCCTCACAAGAAATGCCG
This sequence comes from Alphaproteobacteria bacterium, assembly GCA_028868255.1. Taxonomy (GTDB): domain Bacteria; phylum Pseudomonadota; class Alphaproteobacteria; order Rhizobiales; family Aestuariivirgaceae; genus Aestuariivirga. The sequence goes on from JAGWUY010000128.1 coordinate 3,876, forward strand.
CGTGACGATTTTCTCAGCTCGTCCTGGTGTGGTTATTGGCAAGAAGGGCGCTGATATCGAAAAGCTTCGCAAGAAGGTTGCCGATATGACTGGCTCGGAAGTTCACCTCAACATTGTTGAAGTGCGCAAGCCTGAAATTGATGCAACTTTGGTTGCAGACAATATTGCCCAACAGCTGGAACGCCGCGTGGCTTTCCGCCGTGCCATGAAGCGTGCTGTGCAATCTGCTCAGCGTCTGGGTGCCGAAGGCATCAAGATTACTTGCTCGGGCCGGTTGGGTGGTGCTGAAATTGCTCGTGTTGAATGGTATCGCGAAGGCCGCGTTCCACTCCACACGCTGCGTGCCGATATTGATTATGGTGTTGCCACTGCTCACACAGCTTACGGCACCAACGGCGTGAAGGTTTGGATTTTCAAGGGCGAAATTCTTGAACATGACCCCATGGCCCAAGACAAGCGCATGAACGAAGCTCAGGAAGGTGCTGCAAGCCGTCCACCGCGTCGTGAAGCTGCAAACGCTTAAGGCTGAATGAGTAAAGATTATGCTGCAACCTAAGAAAACAAAATATCGCAAGGCCCATAAGGGCCGCATTCACGGCAAGTCAACAAGCTGCAACACGCTTGACTACGGCTCTTTCGGTCTGAAGGCTCTTGAGCCTGATCGTTTGACAGCCCGTCAAATCGAAGCTGCGCGTCGTGCTTTGGCCCGTGGTATGAAGCGTGCAGGCCGCGTGTGGATCCGTGTGTTCCCCGACGTTCCTGTATCAAAGAAGCCAGCCGAAGTGCGCATGGGTTCGGGTAAGGGTTCAACTGAATACTGGGCAGCCCGCGTGAAGCCGGGCCGCGTGATTTTTGAAGTCGATGGCATTCCACGTGCTGTTGCTGAAGAATCCTTGCGCCTTGCTGCAGCCAAGCTTCCTATCAAGTGCCGCTTTGTTGCGCGCCTTGGCGAAGCATAAGAGGAGGGGTGACCTATGAAGATGACTGATGTTCGTGCCCTTTCTGCCGATCAGGTGAAAGATGAAATTTTGAAGTTGCGCAAGGAGCAGTTGAACCTGCGTTTCCAGCGTGCTTCAGGCCAACTTGAAAAGACCTCGCGCATCCGCCAGATACGCCGTGACATTGCCCGTCTGAAGACGGCGCAGGTTGCAGCTTCTGCCAAGTCTGCAGCGAAGTAGGAGATAAGAGATGCCGAAACGCGTATTGCAAGGTGTTGTGACCAGCGACAAGAACGACAAGACCATTGTGGTGAAGGTGGAACGCCGCCTGCTGCATCCGGTTTTCAAGAAGACCGTTCGCTTGTCGAAGAAGTATCATGCGCATGATGAAAAGAACGAAGCCAAGATTGGTGACGTTGTGCGCATCGAAGAAACCCGTCCGTTGTCTAAGCTCAAGCGCTGGTCGTTTGTGAGCAAAGTTGACGCGTCGAAAGCTTAATGAAGAAGGAACAGGGCCCTCAAAGCCTGAATGGACAATAGACCATGATCCAGCAAGAAACCAATCTCGACGTTGCCGATAATTCTGGCGCCCGTCGTGTACAGTGCATCAAGGTGCTCGGCGGCTCCAAGCGTCGTTATGCCTTTGTGGGCGACATCATTGTGGTGTCAGTCAAGGAAGCCATTCCACGCGGTCGTGTGAAGAAGGGTTCTGTGATGAAGGCGATTGTGGTGCGTTGCGCCAAGGACATTCGCCGCGCAGATGGTTCTTCCATCCGCTTTGATCGCAATGCTGCTGTTTTGATCAATGCTCAGGGTGAACCTGTTGGCACACGTATCTTCGGGCCCGTGCCTCGTGAGTTGCGCGCCAAGAACCAAATGAAGATTATTTCCTTGGCACCGGAGGTGCTGTGATGGCTGTTAAGTTCAAAATCAAGAAAGGCGACAAAGTTATTGTGATCGCCGGCAAAGACAAAGGCAAGAAAGGTGATGTGACGCAAATCATCACCGATGAAAATCGTGCTGTTGTTTCGGGTGTGAACGTGGCAAAGCGCCATACAAAGGCCCAAGGGGCCAATGAAGGCGGGATCATCAACAAATCTCTGCCCATCCATATTTCTAATCTCGCTTTGATTGACCCCAAGGACGGCAAGGCGACCCGTGTAGGTTACAAGACGCTTGACGGCGGCAAAAAAGTCCGCATTGCCAAGCGCACAGGAGCGACGATCGATGGCTGAAGATGATAAGAAGGCAAAGCCGACTAAGGCTAAGTCTGCCAAGCGCGTAGAGCAGGCAGATACTGGTCCAGTGGCTGATGCAAATGCTGGTTTGCCAGAGGGCTATGTGGCCCGCCTGCAAAAGCATTATGATGAGGTTGTGCGTCCGGCCATGATTGAAAAATTTGGCTATAAGAATGTGATGCAGGTTCCAAAGCTCACCAAGATCGTTTTGAATATGGGCGTGGGCGAAGCCACACAGGACTCAAAGCTGGTTACGGTTGCAGCCTCTGAATTGCAGAAGATCGCTGGTCAAAAGGTGGTGATCACAAAGACCAAAAAGGCGATTGCGCAATTCAAGATCCGTGAAAACTTGGCCATTGGTGCCAAGGTGACTCTGCGCAAGACCCGCATGTTTGAATTTCTTGATCGTCTAATCACTGTTGCGCTGCCTCGTGTGCGCGACTTCCGTGGTTTGACTGATCGTAGCTTTGACGGCCATGGCAATTATGCAATGGGCATCAAAGAACATCTGATTTTCCCTGAAATCGATTACGACAAGATCGACCGGATTTGGGGCTTGGATGTTGTGGTTTGCACCACCGCCAAAACCGATGATGAAGCGCGTGCGCTTCTCGAA
>JAGWUY010000129.1 GCA_028868255.1 Alphaproteobacteria bacterium
GACATCTACTGGCAAAAGTGCCAAATGCGACGTGATGGGTAAGCCCAAAGATGCGGGTGGCTGTATCATATCCATCTGCGCAAAGTAGTGAGGCAATTTAGATGATGTGTTTCGCGCGTGCCAGAGTTCCGACTTGATATTGGAGATTTTACAACGTGCTATCACGTCTCGTTTTTACGCTCACGCGCCGTACAGTTGTTTTGGATGGCAAACCACTTCTCTTGGTGGCAATATCGTCCGCAACATATTTTGCGTCGTGCCACACACCCCAGATGAATGATGATGCGCGTCTGGACAGCCACGGTAGGCCTAGGAAATAGAGGCCCGGCACTTCGGAGACTCCGCGTTGGTGTTTGGGGCGACCATTGGTCCCAAATATATCAAGCTTGATCCAGCTGAAATCTAGGGCATAGCCAGTCGCCCAGATGATTGAGGTGATGCCTGCGGCTTTCAAATCAACATCTATCAGTGGATTTTTGACACAATCGGGATCGACTGAAATAACGCGGGCTTCGGGTTCTTCCGGCATATTGAGGCCATTTTTTGCGACGTAGGCATCGGCGGCATCCAGGATTGACAGATAATCAGCATCCCCTGCGAGGAGGTTCTTTTTCAAATCGTCCGCAAAGGTGAGTTTGCCGTCGTGAAAATTTTCGGTGCGGCCCACCAGAGTCATGCCATTTTCCGCCAACTTGCGGAAATCAACAGTGTGGCCACCATGTGCGCCACTTACGGCAATGGTCGTGTGCTCCATGCCCGGATGCGGGGTTTTGGCGTCCCACATGCCGAGCACGCCGAGCCACCAGACAAAATCCTTGCCGCGGTATCGGCGCGGCGGCTTACTGTGGGGGCCCATGGACAGATAAACTTTGCGGCCCGCTTCTTGCAATTCAGCAGCAATTTGCACTCCCGATGAGCCTCCACCCACCACCAGCACTGCGCCGTGGGGCAGGTGCTGGGGGTTGCGGTATTGATTGGAGTGCATTTGCATGATGCCCATTTCGGCAGGCACAACAGTCGGGATGATCGGCTTTTGAAAGGGCCCCGTGGCTACGACAACGCGTGCAGCCTCGATTACACCATTTGAAGTCTCTGCGATAAAGCATGAACCGTCTGCTTTGTGCGTTAATTTCGTGACTTCCGTGCTACAACGGATGGGGGCCTTGATCTGTTTGGCATATGCTTCAAAGTAATCGGCGACCCGGTCTTTGGGTGCAAATTCATCGGGACCTAAATTGGCAAATTCCATGTTGGGAAAGCGGTCATGCCAAGCAGGTCCATTGGCCACCAATGAATCCCAACGGGCCGTGCGCCAGCATTCAGCAATGCGGCTTCGTTCAACGACGAGATAGGGAACGCCAGCTGCGCCCAAATGTTCACTGACCGCCACGCCAGCCTGGCCTGCCCCGATCACAAGTGATTCAATTTTTTCGACTGACATTGTTGGTCTGCTTTGCCCTCAAGGTGGTTTGGGAAATCCACTGTCTACTGCATATTGCAAACTTGCACTGGCGGGCAAGGGCCTGGTTGTGCCAATTTAATGGCCAGCCAAGACATTGGATTTGAAAGCGAGTCAAACGTGAGAGACCCCCGTTACGATATTTTGTTTGATCGTGTTCCCATTGGGCCGCTGACTGCGAAGAACCGCTTTTATCAAGTTCCGCATTGCAATGGTGCCGGCTATCGCGATCCTTCGGCCGCCGCAGAAATGCGCGGCATCAAGGCCGAAGGGGGCTGGGGCGTGATCTTCACCGAACAGACGGAGATGCACCACACCTCCGAAATCACACCTTTCATTGAATTGCGCCTGTGGGAAGACCAGGATATTCCAGCCCTCCGCCGGATGGCTGAGAAAATGAAAGCCCATGGAGCGCTGGCCGGCATTCAACTCGCTTATTCTGGCATCAATGGCCCCAATTTCTACACCAAGGAAGTGCCGCTGGCGCCCACCGCCCTGCCCATCCGCACCTTTACCAATGACCCCGTACAGGCGCGCGCGCTTGATCTCACAGACATTCGAAATTTGCGGCGCTGGTTTGTGAATGCGGCCAAGCGTTCACGCCTCGCCGGGTTTGATCTCATCTGCCTCTACGGAGCGCACGGGTTTGGCATTTTTCAGCATTTCCTAAGCCGCGCCACCAATCACCGCATCGATGATTATGGTGGCTCGCTGGAAAACCGTTCTCGCTTTGCGCGCGAAGTGGTGGCTGATATGCGCGATGCAGTGGGCGACACAATGGCGCTGACTTTGCGCGTTTCATTGGATGAGAAAATTGGCGCTTTGGGTTTTTCCAATGCAGAGGTGCGCGAATTCATTGCCATGAATGCCAATTTGCCGGATTGTTGGGATTTGGCACAGGGTAGCTGGGATGAATGTTCTGGCCCTTCCCGCTTCAAGGAGGAGGCCGCGCAAGAGGTGTTGGTCAAGGGCATCAAGGCGCTCACATCAAAACCCGTGGTGGGCGTGGGGCGCTTTACCAGCCCAGATGTAATGGCACGGATGGTGCGGCAAGGGGTGCTTGATTTTATTGGTGCAGCGAGGCCATCTATTGCTGATCCCTTCATCCCTAAAAAGATTGATGAAGGGCGCATTGAAGACATACGCGAATGCATTGGCTGCAACATGTGCATCACCGGCGATATGACCATGTCGATCTCGCGCTGCACGCAGAACCCGACCTTTATGGAAGAGTGGCGTAAGGGCTGGCACCCAGAGCGGATGAATGCCAAGGGCGCAAGCAGCAACGTATTGGTTGTTGGCTCTGGTCCTGCCGGATTGGAAGCGGCAAGAGCTTTGAGCATGAGGGGTTATGATGTGGCCATTGCCGAAGCTCTGGGTCACATCGGCGGGCGCGTGGCAAAAGAGCGCCTGTTGCCCGGCCTTTCTGCTTGGGGACGCGTGGTGGATTACCGCCAATATCAGCTCAGCCAACGCCCAAATGTGCAAACCTATTTGAACAGTGCGCTTTCGGCGCAAGATATTCTGGAATTTGGGTTTGAGAATGTGGCTATTGCCACGGGTTCTCGCTGGCGGCGCGATGGCGTGGCGCGGCAGCATGTGGTGCCATTTCCGATGAGTGCGACGATGAATATTGTCACGCCTGATGACATTATGAATGGCATTGTTCCCCAAGGGTGTGTGGTGGTTTATGATGACGACCATTATTATATGGGTGGTGTGATGGCAGAGCTTTTGGTTCAAAAAGGTTGCCATGTGACCTTGATCACACCTTCTGCCTTTGTTTCGGACTGGACGAGGAATACGCTGGAGCAAGGGGCCATTCACCGCCGCTTGATTGCAGCGGGTGTGAAGATTATTCTCAACACAGGTGTGGCTGCAATCCATGACGACTTTGTTGAAACCAATTGCTCCTATACGGATTCACGCGTCAAAATTGAGTGTGATGCTGTTTGTATCGTGGCTTCACGCGTTAGTGACGATAAGATCTATCATGATTTGATGGGGCTTCAGGCGCAATGGCGAGATCATGGCATCACTTCTGTTAAACTGATCGGCGATGCCGCTGCCCCCGGGCCTATCGCCTGGGCCACCTATGCAGGTCATCGCTATGCGCGCGAACTCGATGAGCCGGATGTGGGTGACGCGCTGTCATTTCGTCGTGAGGTAACGGCACTGGCTGGCTTTTGACCCGTATCGCCAAAATTAATTTGGCTTTCAAAAAAAAGGTGAGGTATAGAAGTAGCACCTGCGTGATTGCCGCCACGCCCGTGGGTATTATCGTTGTAACTTTGTTAGAGAAATAGATAATGCTCAAAAAATTTGCAGGAATCTGCCTTGCGGCTGCCCTTTTTGTTGCACCCGCGCAAGCTTCAGCGCCTGAAGAGGTGATGAGCAATTGGTACACACTTTTGCTCAATCTGGTGCGTCACACCGCCACCTATTCACCTCCCGTTGCATCGCGGGCCTTCGCCTATGTGGGAGTGACCGTTTATGAGGCCACGGCTTCGGGCGATGCGGGTTTGCAAACGCTGGCTGGCCAACTTAACGGATTGAAAAGCCTGCCCCTGCGCGAAGCCGGTAAAGCTTATGATGAAGGCGTGGTGATGAACGCCGCGCTGGATTCGGCTATGCAGGATTTCTTTTCAAACACGGGCCCTTCTGGCCAACATGCTTTAGCTGCACATTCTAAAAACATGAAGACAAATACTGCAAAAGGCGTTGCCCCTGATGTGGCCAAACGCAGTGCGGCTTATGGCATAGCCCTTGAAAAGGCTATTCTCGCATGGTCAAAAACCGATGGTGGCGCCGTGATCGAAAATCTCGGCTTCCCCAAGGTTTATTCTGTCAGCAAGGAACCAGGCCATTGGGTTCCGACCAGTACCTATCAAATTCAGCAGCATCCACTTCTTCCAGATTGGGGTAACAACCGCCCCTTCGCCATGCCTGAAGGCGCAACATGCCCCTTGCCTGCACCCACAGCTTACAGCGAAGACAAAGCCTCTCAATTCTACAAAGAAGCCAAAGACGTCTATGATGCCAAGATCAATGGTACTCCTGAACAAAAGAAAATTGCACGCTTCTGGTCTGACGATCCGGGCCTGAGCTGGACTCCACCTGGCCATTGGGTAGGTATCGTGCTGGACATCATGCAAGAACGGAAACTTTCTGCCGCAAAGGCTGCTGAAGCCTTGGCGCGCGTAGGCATCGCCATTGCCGATGGATTTATTGGTTGCTGGAACCAAAAGTACAAGTACGACACCATTCGTCCTGTGACCTACATCAAGAAGAATATTGACCCCAAATGGGAGGCACTGCTGATCACGCCCCCTTTCCCCGAATATCCTTCAGGCCATTCTACGCAGACTGGTGCAGCGGCTACTGCGCTGACCGCCATGTTTGGCGAGAATTTTGCCTTTAATGACAGCACCCATGAACGCGATGGGATGGGCATTCGACATTTCAATTCACTGTGGGATGCTGCGCAAGAAGCCGGCATTTCGCGCCTCTATGGCGGCATCCATTTTCGCCCAGCGATTGACAATGGTTTGGATCAAGGCAAGTGCATCGGCAAATATGCCGCTGCATTGAAGATGGCAAAATGAAAAATTTTCTCGCAGTCATCGCACTCGTCGTGGCGACGTCAGCGGCGTGTGCTGAAACCATTGTACCGAGCTTCAAAGAAGAGACTGCCACCTCCGGATTGAAGTCCATCTATAAGGGTGATTGGCAATATATGGTGGGTGGCGGCATTACCGCCTTTGATTGTTCAGGCGACGGCAAACCAGAGATTTACGCTGCAGGTGGTTTGAACAAAGCTAAACTGTTCATCAACAATTCCAAACCTGGTGGTACACTCAAATTTTCAGAAGCGCGCAAAACTGGCTTGGAATTTGACCATGTCACCGGGGCTTACCCTCTTGATATTGATGGAGATGGCATCCTTGATCTGGTGGTGCTGCGCGTTGGTGAAAACAAAATTATGCGCGGGCTGGGCAATTGCAAATTTACCGAAGCCAATAAACTGTGGAACATAGATGGTGGCAACGCTTGGCACAGTGCCTTCTCAGCGACTTGGGAAAAGGGCAACCGCCTGCCGACGCTGGCATTCGGCACCTATATTGACCCCAAATTTGAAGATGATCCTTGGGGCCATTGCGGAGAAAACACCCTGCTGCGGCCAAATGTCGACCAGAAAAGCTATGCAGCACCCATCAAGCTCAATCCCAGTTTCTGCACCCTCTCCATGTTGTTCACCGATTGGAACCATTCGGGCATAGCGTCGCTGCGCGTGTCCAATGACCGCGAATATTACATGGGCGGGCAAGAGCAGATGTGGAAGGTGCTGCCCGGGGAAGCGCCCAAACTGTTTACGGAAGCCGAAGGATGGAAATTCATTCGCCTTTGGGGTATGGGCATTGCCACTGCGGATTTTAACAATAGCGGCTTCCCGTCCTATTTCCTGTCTTCTATGGCTGATCAACGTATGCAGATCTTGGCTGATGGAGCGGCTAAGCCAGCTTACAAAGAAGCACAGTTTGCCATGGGCACCACGGCGCATAAACCTTATGCTGGTGGCGATGAAAGGCCCTCCACGGGATGGCACACGCAGTTTGAAGATGTGAACAATGATGGGCGCTATGACCTATTTATCGCCAAAGGCAACGTGGATCAGATGCCGGATTTTGCGCAGAAAGACCCCAATAATCTGCTGCTGCAAAAGGAAGATGGCACCTTTATGGAAGCTGGCGAAAAGGCGGGCATCTTAAGCTTCCGCAACCATCGCGGTGCGCAGCTGGTGGATTTGAATGCGGATGGCAAGCTTGACCTTGTAGTATCCGCGCGCCACGAAAACCTGCAAGCTTGGCGCAATGTTTCAACCACGCTCGGACATTTTCTTGAAATCAAATTGCAAGACTCTGGGCCGAACCGCAATGCGATTGGCGCACTTGTCGAGGTGAAAGAAGCCGATGGCAAAGTGATGGCCCGCGAAAATTATGTAGGCGGTGGTCATATGTCTGGTCAGGCTGGTTTCCTGCATTTCGGCATCGGCGCGCAAAAGGAAACACAAATCCGCGTGCGCTGGCCCGATGGCACGCAAGGTGCTTGGCAGGCAATCAAGGCTGACAAGTTTGCGGTGGTTGAAAAGCCGGGAACGGTCAAGGTTCTGAAGTAAAAAG
>JAGWUY010000130.1 GCA_028868255.1 Alphaproteobacteria bacterium
AATGAATGGGAAACCAAGGCCGGCGTGGTCTGGGCATTCTAAGCCAGATTTGAATTTGCATAGACAGGGAGCCGGGGTTTACTCCGGCTCTTTTTGTTTGTGGCCCAAGCACTGGCATGTGGCGGGCACAGGGTCATAGCCATGCCCACCCCACGGGTGGCAACGGGCAATCCGCTTGGCCGCCAGCACACTGCCACAAGCAGCACCATGCTTTTCAATGGCTTGTCGCGCATAGTCTGAACATGTCGGCAAATAGCGGCAGCCTCGCCCCATGAAGGACGATAGTGTAAGCTGATAAATCCTGATCAAGATCAGCAGAATTGTTTTCATAAGGGCAGATATAGTGGCCAGCACAAAAAAACCCAACATCCTCTTTGTCATGGCCGATCAACTGGCCGCGCAATTCCTCGGCCCATACGGCCACCCCCAAGTGCAAACGCCAAATCTCAGCCGGCTGGCGCGTGAGGGCGTGGTGTTTGAGAATTGCTATTCCACCAGTCCATTGTGTTCTCCCGCCCGCGCCACAGTGATGAACGGCCTGCTGCCATCGCGCACCGGGGTTTATGACAATGCGGCTGAATTTCCTTCTGCTATCCCTACTTGGGCACATTATCTGCGCCTCAATGGCTATCAAACCTGCCTCTCTGGCAAAATGCATTTTGTGGGGCCAGACCAACTGCATGGTCTAGAAGAACGTCTGACAACCGATATTTATCCCGCCGATTTCGGCTGGACGCCGGATTGGCGGTTGAAGCAAGAGCGCATTGACTGGTGGTACCACAACATGACATCGGTGTTGCAACCCGGCATCGCCGAAATTTCCAATCAGCTGGAATTTGATGATGATGTGGCGTTTCAGGCCATCCGCAAGCTTTATGACTTTGCGCGCTTCACGCCAGAAAAACCCTTCTGCCTGATGGCCTCTTTCACCCATCCGCATGATCCTTATGCTGCACGCAAAAAATATTGGGACCTTTATGACGAATCCAAAATCGCCCTGCCCGCCGTGCCGCGCATGAGCCGCGACCAGCTCGATCCCCATAGCCAACGGCTATATGATGTGTCGGCGATGTCGGATTACACTGTCACCGATGCTGACATTCGCGCCGCCCGTCACGGCTATTTCGCCAACATTTCCTATGTCGATGATCTGCTCGGCCAGATGATCGCAACGCTGGAAGCCACAGGCCAGATTGATGACACGGTGATCATCTTCACCTCAGACCATGGCGACTTTTTGGGAGAGCGCGGCCTCTGGTACAAAATGTCTTATCTGGAGCCAGCGGCCCACATCCCGCTCATCATCTGGCACCCCAAAACCATAAAGCCACGCCGCGTGAAAGAGCCTGTATCACTGGCCGATATTGCGCCCACCATTGCGGCCATTGGCGGCACAGAAAAACTTTCCCGCCCAGTAGATGGTCGATCATTGCAGCCCCTGTTGCAAGGCGCACCTGAAAATCCCGATGCCACAGCTTGGGGCGAGTATTTGGCCGAGGGGGCAATTGCCCCGCTCTATATGCTCCGGCGTGGCCCTTGGAAATTCATCCACTCGCCTGTCGATCCTGATCAGCTTTTCAACCTGCTTGACGATCCGCTCGAGCTGAACAATCTCGCTACAACCCATCCACTGGCCAAAAAATTCCGGGCCGAAGTTGAAGCGAAGTTTGACATCGCCCGCATCCACAAACACGTTCTTGAAAGTCAACAGGCCCGCCTGATGATGTTTCAAGCCATGAAACAGGGCCACCACTTTCCATGGGATTTCCAGCCTCTGCGCGATGCCTCAGAGCAATATACCCGCAATCATATGAGCGTCACCGAGCGCGATCTCAAATCCCGCTTCCCGCAAGCACCAGACATTGAAAGCAAGCGAGTAAAGTAAGTCCCTCCCGCTTGATGGGAGGGAAAGCCGCAGCACGCGGCAGGGTGGGCTCGCGTCACACCCCTACCCTCGCGGGCCACGCCCGCTGCCCTCCCCGCGAGGGGGAGGGTCTCATGGTTAGCCACCCCCAAAAACATGAAACACCATTTGCGCGTAAACCACCCCAAAAACCACTAAAGCCAACAGGCTGGTGGCCAATAGTTTCTTGCCCCAATAAAGGGCAACAGGTGCACCGCGATCATTGCCCGGCTTCACCTCTTCGCCGGCTTCATTGGCGTTACGAACGCCAAAAGGCAGAACAACGAAAAGCATGGTCCACCAAATTACAAAGTAGATTGCAATCATGCTACCAATTTTCATTTCTGCTCTAACTCCACCAGCACACCATTAAAATCCTTTGGGTGCAAAAAAATGACCAACTTGCTATGCGCGCCAATCTTGGGTTCGCCTAAAGCTCGCGCACCACTGGCCACCAAATGATCACGCGCCGCAACAATATCATCAACCTCATAGCACATATGATGCATGCCACCTGAGGGGTTCTTGGCCAAAAATGCCGCAATGGGCGAAGCCTCGCCCAAAGGCTCTAGCAGTTCAATCTTAGTATTCGGGAGTGTGATGAAAACCACTGTCACACCATGCTCGGGCAAAGCCTGTGGCACAGATACTTTAGCTCCCAAAGCCCCACGATAAAGTGCAGAAGCCGAAGCAAGATCTGGTACTGCAATAGCCACATGGTTAAGCCGCCCAATCATGCCGCCTCTGCCTGTGCGATCAAGCCATCTGTAAGCCACTGCCGTGCCGGAGGCATGGCAATAGCGCGCGGGCCCAGCACGTGCCGCTCTAAGAAATAACCTGTCAGTTTCAAGCCGGCCAACACATCACCCACAGCCACCGCCGCCTCTCCGCGCAAGAAAGCCGGCAAGGCAAAAAGCTTATCTTTATAAGCAAGCCCTGCCCCGCCACTCACAGCGCGGCCTGTGCGGGGGGAAACGTATTGCAAATCTTCCACTTTGCCTGTCGCCGCACATTTGGATAGGTCCATCCCGAAACCCAGCTCATCCAGCAGCCCCATTTCCCACCGCACAAAAAGTGCGGGCCAGACTGCATCATCCTCAAATGATGACATCACAATATGTGCAGCATGATAAAGCTTGGGGTGTGGCTCACGCTCAGGCAAAAGCTGGGCCAGCGCCATCAAGCTTGAAAGCCCAGCAAGGCGCAGCGGATGGGCCAAAATGAAACCGGCCTTCAAACTCAAAGGCTCAATTGCAAACGTGCCCAAATGTTCTTCCAGCCGCGCCCGCCATGTGGCCATTACCAAATTGCCCGGTTGCAAAATGGGTCGCATCAACCGCCCGCGCCCACCGCGCACAATGCCAAGGCAGCGCCCATGTTCGGCGGTCAGGATTTCAGCAATGGCAGAAGTTTCGCCATGTGAGCGCACCCCAATCACCACGCCCTCGTCGCGCCATTCCATTTTAACGAAGCCCCATCATCCTCAACCGCTCCGGGTCAACAGCCCAATTTTCACGCACTTTCACAAACAAAAACAGATGAACTTTGCGATCAAAACTTTCTTCCATTTCGGTTCGGGCCAACTGCCCAAGCGTTTTAATTTGCGCCCCACCTTTGCCGAGCACAATCGCCTTTTGACTGTCGCGCTCAACAAAAATGGCTTGGGTGATTTTCACCGATCCATCTTTCTTTTCTTCCCAGGCTTCCGTTTCCACGGTGGAAGAATAAGGCAACTCATCATGCAGCCGCTCATAGATTTTTTCGCGCGTGATCTCGGCAGCGATGAATCGCAAATGCACATCTGCGGTTTGATCTTCAGGGTAAAGCCAAGGCCCCACAGGCATCTGTGAGGCCAGCTTCTCGCCCAACTTATCGACACCTGAGCCTGTCATGGCGCTCACCATAAACGTGGAGGTAAAGGCGTATACGGCTGCGCATTGCTCAGCCAAGGGCAGCAACTTTTCAGCCTCAATCAAATCAATTTTGTTCAGCACCAACATGGCTTTGGTGTTATTGGCCTTGAATCCGTCAATGATTTTGAGAACTTCATCCTCTAGGCCGCGCCGCGCATCCACAATCAACACAACTGCATCAGCCTCACCGGCACCAGCCCAAGCACTTTCCACCATCGCTTCATCTAACATGCGGCGCGGTTTGAAAATGCCCGGTGTATCGACCAGCACCACCTGCGCGTCACCGCGCATATAAATCGCGCGGATGCGCGCCCGCGTGGTTTGCACTTTATGGCTGACGATGGAAACCTTTGATCCCACCAACTTGTTGACCAGCGTGGATTTGCCCGCATTCGGGGCACCGATGATGGCGGCAAAGCCGCAACGCGTAAGGCCAGTGGTCATTCAGCGTAATCCTTCTCGCGCGATAAAATTTTGTGCTGCCGCCATTTCAGCTTGTTGCTTGGATGGCCCCACACCAACGGCTTCGTCATGTACACCCACCTTCAAGCTTACAGTAAAGATAGGGGCATGTTCCAGCCCCTCGCGGCCTGTCACCACATAAGCGGGCAAGGCCAGCGCTTGCCCCAATGCCCATTCTTGTACGAAGGTTTTAGGGTCTTTCAGGCTAAGGGGTGAAGCATTGAGCAACGCGCCCCATTCGCGTAAAATAAACTTGCGCGCTTCATCGATGCCACCATCGAGATAAATAGCACCAATCAAGGCTTCTACCACATCGCCAACCAACGTGACACCATGTTGCACGCCTTTTTGCTTCTCGCTGTGCCCTACCAAAATCATATCGCCAAGGGCCAGTTGCACACCCACCGCTGCACAAGACTGCCCGCGCACCAATGAACTGAGCCGCGCTGCCAAATAGCCTTCAGCTTGATCGGTATGCAGATGGTAAAGCTCATCAGCGATCACCAAACTTAAAACTCTATCGCCCAGAAACTCTAGCCTTTGATAATCTGATTTGCTTTTGGATCGGCTGCCATGTGTAATGGCGAGCCGAAACAAATCTGCGTTCTTGATGTGATAGCCCAGTGCCGCTTCGAGATTAGGCTTAGTATTGGCAAATTCGCGCGGCACCGCAGTTCAAATCCAATGGAAGAATCGCGACCAGCGAATTTGCAAGGGCCATTCCCATATTCTAGCCAAACTGGCACCCGGTTCGAAAGAGAAAAACACGATATCTGCCTTGCCGACAAAATTTTCAATCGGCACATAGCCCACTTTGTCGAGAAAGCGCGAGTCTTGGCTATTGTCGCGATTGTCACCCATCATAAAATAATGGCCTGGAGGAACTAAATATTCTTGCGTGTTGTCCTGTGCAATTTCACCGAAATCAAGCACATTGTAGGAGACGCCATTGGGCAACGTTTCACGGAACTGCGCCACAGTCGGGCCGGCGCCACTTTCACCTGTGGGATCAACGTAATCTTCCACGCGCTCCTTTTTCACAGCTTGGCCATTGATGTAAAGCACCCCATGTTTCATTTGGATCACGTCTCCGGGCAGCCCGATCACGCGCTTGATATAATCAACCGTCAAGTCTTGTGGGTATTTAAACACTGCCACATCACCACGCTTTGGCGTATCAGGCCACACCTTACGGCCCGGAAAGTCCACAGGGCAGCAATTCCAAGGGTGAGCCACAAAAGGCGGGAACGAAAAATTGAATGAATACTTTCCATATCCATAGGAAAGTTTTGAAACAAAAAGATAATCACCAATCTTCAATGTTGGGTACATTGATGCTGACGGAATATTGAAGGGCTGGAAAAAAAAGGTGCGCACAAAAAACGCAATCGCCAGCGCCTGAATAATAACTTTAGCAGTCTCCCAAATGCCTTCGTCTGGCTTCTGGCCAGCGGCGCGTGCGGCGGCAAGTGACTGTTCTTTTTTGTTCATAAAATCCCAAGATCGCCGCAGCAATCCCCTTCTGATCGACAATATTCTACAATTTTCACTATCTGACACGCAATCTTGGTGTTTCAAGCCCGACTATTGTTGCAACTATACCACAAATCAATTGGCTTCAATGATCACCACAGCCTGCGCATAGGGAAAATCATCGGTGATCGTCAAATGAACTTTCGGCGATAATCCAGCAGGAATCAGTCGTTCGAGCTGTTTCAGGGCGCCGCCCGTCAAAACTATTGTGGGTCTGCCCGAAGGCTCGTTCACAACGCCCATATCTTTCCAGAACACGCCACGCCGAAAGCCCGTGCCCAAAGCTTTGGAGCAGGCTTCTTTGGCGGCAAACCGCTTGGCATAAGATGCAGCGCGATGGGCTCGCTTATCGGATTTGCGTTTTTCAATTTCCGTAAAAATGCGATCCCGAAATCGGTCGCCAAACCGCGCCAGCGTTTGCTCAACCCGGCGAATATCAACAATATCATTGCCAATGCCGATAATCATGCCTTTAGGTTCCGGCTGCCGGGCTTGATAGCCGGTTTTGCCGCAAGCTCAGGCGGCAGAGCATCTGCTGCAAAAGTTGGGATTTCAAGCGCGGCAAGCGCATAGACTGGCACACCCACATCGGCCTTGCCGCCCGAGCGATTGATGAGGCAAGCCGCTGCCACCACCTTGCCGCCTGCGGCTTCAATGGCTGCAATACATTCGCGTGACGACAAGCCTGTGGTTATAATATCCTCAACCATCAACACGCGAGCGCCCTTGGCAATGTCGAAGCCGCGGCGCAGCGCAAATTGGCCGTCCACTCGTTCAAAGAA
>JAGWUY010000131.1 GCA_028868255.1 Alphaproteobacteria bacterium
AGACGATTGAAAGCCCAAGGCCACTGCATGGCCTTCAATGTTGCTCACAAACTCTTCTAACTCTGCACCATGGATGGCATGGTCGCCATGGACTGTTTTGGTCAGATAATAGTTTTCATGTGCGAAGCGATTTTTGTCGGCCAAAACATAGTCGACAAACAGTCCATAGAGGCTGCCTTCTGAAATGGTTTGCAAACCAGACAATGTTGCAATCCAATGCTTGTTGTATTTTTTTTCTAAAAACGCACACATTTCGAGTACTGTCTTTCTGTCCCAAACCACGATGTTATAGGCGTAGGCAAAAGTCGGTATGGAGCGCGATAGACCTAATAGTTTTATGGCGTGCTGAAACATTGGCGGTGGCTCAGCTCCTGTTTGATTGAGATCTTCTCCCAAACGAACAAATGGCAGCCGCCCATCTTTGATCATAGAGTCAAGATTGAAACGGCGGATGAAAAACAAGTCGGAATCAACCAGCATCATCGCATCTTGTTTGATGTAATAAGCCATGGCAATTTTCACTAATTGTTGCATGTGCCAGCCAAAGAAAAACCCGGTGCGCCATGAAAAAAAGAAGTTGCCACTACGCACACGTGGAAGTTTTCCAACATAGCGCAGCCACTTGGGCAAAATCTTGGTGTTTTCCAATACGGTGCGGCGGGGCCCGGCAAATTTTGCAAACATGGCATAATCAGTGGCGTTCACCACCACATAGTGATGCCATTTGCCCACCACAAAGCGATCCATGCTTTCGCACATCAATGCGAACTGGTCATAGTCCAAATGATACGTGGGGGTGATAATCGCCCATTCGCGTGCAGTTGTGCCCATAGGCTTTAAACGCCCTTGCCACCTGGCCCGATGGTGGCGATGCGCAGCATGTTGGTGGTGCCGGGGGCACCAATGGGCACGCCTGCGGTGATGATGATGCGCTCACCTGATTTGGCGAAGCCTTCATCAAAAGCAATCTTGCCGGCATTGGCGAACATTTCATCCAAGGATTTGGCATCAGGCACCAAGACGGCGTGCGTGCCCCAGGTCAGCGCCAAACGCCGCGCGGTGTTGACAATTGGTGTCAAAGCGAGGATCGGCATATTCGGCCTTTCGCGTGCCACACGCGCACCGGTGGAACCTGAGCCTGTGTAACAGACAATGGCGGGCACGCTGAGGGTTTCGGCAATTTGGCGGGCTGCGGCTGAAATGGCATCAGCGGCAGTTGCACTGGGTTCAGCGCGTTGCGAGTGAATGATGCCGCCATAATATTGATCACCCTCAGCCGATTGGGCAATCTTATCCATGGTTTGCACGGCCTTTTCAGGCCAGGCGCCGGATGCGCTTTCAGCAGAGAGCATGACCGCATCGGCCCCCTCATAAACGGCGGTTGCCACGTCAGACACTTCAGCGCGCGTTGGCACAGGTTCGGTGATCATGGATTCGAGCATTTGGGTGGCCACCACCACGGGCTTGCCATAACGCCTTGCCATGCGGGTGATTTGCTTCTGGCGCGACGGCACAGTTTCCAATGGCAGTTCAACGCCCAAATCGCCACGTGCCACCATCAGGCCATCAGCAATTTTCAAAATATCATCCAGCACTGGCAGGGCCGAAGGCTTTTCAATCTTGGCCATCACGCCCGCGCGGCCTTTGACCAAGCGCTGCGCTTCAGCCACATCGTCTGCTCGCTGCACGAAGGACAGTGCAATCCAATCCACGCCCAGTGAAGCTGCGGCTTCAAGATCAGCGCGGTCTTTTTCCGTCAGGGCCGGAATGGCCAGCACAGTATCAGGCAGGTTAACGCCTTTGCGGTTTGACAGCACGCCGCCATAGATCACTTTCGTATCGAGACGGGTGGGTGTTGCTTTGGTGATTTCAACGCGCAAGCGGCCATCATTCAGCAGCAGGCTGTCGCCGATTTTCGCGCCTGCAAAAATTTCAGGATGGGGCAGATAAACGCGTGTGGCATCACCCGGTGTGCTGTCTGTATCAAAGGCAAATGCATCACCTGCGGCAATCTTCACTTCTTTTTCAGCAAAGGTGCCGATGCGAATCTTAGGGCCCTGCAAATCGGCCAGAATGCCGATCGGGCGCTTTACCTTTTCTTCAACTGCGCGGATATAGCCATGCAGCTCTTTCAGCATGGGGTGGCTGGTGTGGCTCATGTTGATGCGGAACACATCCACACCGGCGATGAACAGTTTTTCGATCATCTCAAGCGTGTTAGAGGCCGGGCCCAGCGTGGCCAGGATTTTGACTTTACGTTTTCTATGCAAGATTACTGACCTTGTGTTGTTTTGTCGCCGGACAATGAGACTGTCCAATCGGTTTCTTCACCCGTATCGACTTCACGGAAACCCTGTTTTTGGAAACCACGCTCGGTACACCGATCAATGCCCCGAATGGTGAAAATCTTGTCGCGGATGCAGATCATGGCTTTGCCGCCCCATGAGCCGCCTTTTTCATTGTCCACCGCATAAATATAGTAATAGCGAGCAATCAATGCGCCTTTGAGCAGGGGCAGGCATTCTTTGGATTTGACCGTCCACCAGCCTTCTGAGGCCCAACCTTCCTTATCTTTGTAAGCAATGGCCACGCCCACGCGGCTGTCGGTGTTGTTACAGAGTTTCAAATCAGCCTTTGCAGGTGTCCCGGCGGTTGCAAGAAGCAAAGTTGCCCCAAGCCCAATCCAGAATTTGCGCGTCATGCCGTCGCCTCCAATGCCGTTTCAAATCACTTAAACGGGCATAGAACTAGGGCAATATGGTGGCGTGTACAAGTGTTTCAGGCTGTGGATGACTGGCAAACGGTGGTTGGCATTTGGGGCAGGCAACGCCTATGTATCATCAAGAAGGATGCGCTGCCATGAGCTTTGATAGCAAAACCCAGACCGAACTTGAAGCTGCTGCCTTTCGGCGGTTGATCAGGCATTTGCAGGAACGTGGGGATGTTCAAAATATCGATTTGATGAACCTCGCTGGATTTTGCCGCAATTGCCTGTCCAACTGGATGGAAGATGCCGCCAAAGAGCGCGGTTTAGGCTTGAGCCGCGATGACGCTCGAAAACATGTCTATGGCATGTCTTATGAAGATTGGAAGGCAAAGCATCAAAACGGGCCGCAACAGGCCCACAAAGCGCAAGCGCATTAAATTTGATTCATTGAACAGGTTGGAGATACGAAATTGGCTGACATTACCAAATCGAATTTTGCTGAAGGCCAACTCAAGGCCTTGGTCGAACGAATCGAGCGCTTGGAAGAAGAAAAAAAGACGATCGCCGCCGACATCAAGGAAGTTTACGCTGAGGCCAAAGGCAATGGTTTTGACATCAAGATTTTGCGCAAAGTCATTTCACTGCGCAAAAAGGAGCCGCATGAGCGCTCGGAAGAAGAAGCGATGATTGATCTTTATCTGGCAGCCTTGGGCATGAAGGTTGTGGACGAGGCAGCCTAAGATGCAAAAGTCGTCTGCACCGGATTTGAATGTTTTCAAAAACTACTCTTATCGGGTCGTGAAGGACGATGATTCAGCTGCCTCGGCAGTGATTAGGTTTGTGAAAAAGGAAAGCTTGGTTCTTGATCTGGGTGCGGGAAGTGGCGCAATTACAAAACATCTAGTTGGTCACAACAAATGCGATGTTGTAGCAGTTGAAGTAAATCCAGCCTCTGTGAAGAAGCTTGAGAAGTTTTGCAAGTGCGTGCATTCTGTCGATATCAACTCTGCTGATCTGCCGAAACTTTTGGGCGACGAGCCCAAGTTTGATCATGTCTTGGCAACGGATGTGCTGGAGCATCTTTATGACCCATGGCTTGTGCTCAAAAGCATGAAGGCCATGTTGAATGATACGGGCAGTATCATTCTTTCGTTGCCGCATGCCGGGCACAGCACAGTCGTGATGAACTTCTTTGATGGAGACATTGAGTATCGCGAATGGGGCCTGATGGATAAGACCCACATACGGTTTTTTGGCCTACATAATATTCAGCAACTTTACGCAAGTGCTGGGCTTGCAATTGTTCGTGTACATTATGTTTTGCGAAAACCAGAAGATACAGAATTTGCCAGTCGCTGGAAGCGCTTGCCAGAAAATGTGCGCGAAACTTTAGGTAACCGACCGATTGCAAACATTTGGCAAGTGGTGACAGAAGCTGTTCCAGTTGAGCGCGCAGAACAGCCTCTGCAAATGGCGGATCAGTTGCCGGACATTGGCTATGCACCGAAACGAAGGCTGTTTGGGCTTTTAGGCCCCAAAGCGGTCTAAATTATTGTCTTCGAAGTCTAGTTGCTTTCCAGCTGGCCAATTTTTTGCAATTTGACAGCCTGACTATTCAGCGGCATTTCCAGGCTGCCCTTGCCCGCGCGGTTCACTACCAGTAGGTCGCCTTTGCCATCTGCTGATTGCTGGTCGGTCCAAGTTTCACTGGAATCGGCCGTTAGTGATGCTTCCTTTGGCAAAGCTGAGTCTGCTTTTGAACCGATCAAAGTTGGTGCGCCGTCACGGCGAATTGCGGCATCTGGGTTCAAAGCCAGTTGTGGCCACCAATTGATGTCGCTGCCACCGGCCGAAGCCATGAGCGGCTTAATCAATGGGGTTTCTGTTGCCGTGCCTGCACGCAATTCAGCAGCAAAATTGCCTTTTCCCTTCTTGGTCGGAATTTGAGTTTTTGCTGATGGATCAGGTTCATTAACAGCCTGTTCAACCATCATGCTGAGTGCCGCGCTGTTCAAAGGCGAAGCGTCATTGCTGATTTGGCTTGGAGGCGGGGCAGAGGCCGCTGAAATGCGCACAAGCTGTGTTGCAGGCTTCATATTGGCCGCCGCCATGAGCATAATTTCAACTGGCTTCAAACGGGGTTTTGGGACCACAAAACCCTTCTTAACCATTGGCTCCGCAGCGCCATTGTCGGTCGCTAAAACTGCAGGCTCCGGTGGAACTGCCTCGGGCTTGCCAATTGGTGTAGCCATCATGGCCAGCTTTGCCTTAGGAGCCATGGCGGCATCTTGCGACAAATCACCCATTGAGGCCATTTGATCATTGCTCAGCTTCGAGCCTTGGACAGGTGAAGGCTTTTTTACGGGTGGCGTGGCAGCATCCTGAGACAAGTCTGCCATGTCTTCTTCGGAACCAGCGTAGGCTGCATCAACTGGTGCAGGTGCGGGTTCAGCGGCTGCCACTTGTGTTGGGGCTGACGTATTCGGGGCCTTGCGCGTCAACTTGTCGATCAAAGCAATCAAGCCACCGCCTGATCCCGTATCACCGCTATTGTCATTGACTGCGGGAACACTTCCGCCACCACCATTGCGCATGCGGCGGCCCATGGTTTTTGCACCTTCGCGCATGATCTGGGCCATCTGTACATTGCTAATGGGTGGCCCCCAATGACGCACGCTTCCTGAGTCAGCATGCAGGAAGCCGGTTGGCCCGCCTGAAGACCGATAATAGCCTACACCACCCACTTTGCGCGCGAGGGCACTGTTGCGGATCTTGATAGTAGGCACATCCGGGAAATAGAAATCAATGGCGCGGCCTGCCATGTGCTGGCTTTGCTTGGCCACATTGCGCCCGATACGTTTCAAGAACGCGTTGGTTCCCGGCGAACGATAGCCGCACACAATCTGGATAGGCTGGCGCGAACCTAGATCTTCGTGAAGCTCCCACACCAAATCGATGGTACGAGGATCGATGGTGACGGTTTGATTTTTGCGCCAGTCACGTAGTAAATAGTTGATCTGCTTCATGGCCGAAGGAATATATTTGCCATCTTTTTTGTAAGTGATTGTCAGGCTTTCGCCAGTGTGCATATGGCGGAGCGAAATAGTGCGCGTTTCACCACCAGCAACTGTAGGGGCGGTTGCCAAAGCAAAAGCGCCAAGCGCAAGCGTGCCTGCGATGGCCGTTGAAACCAAGGTCTTTTTCAAACGTGACTGCAAGTCTTGACGATGCCCGGCTTTCCAGAACTTTGTTACCATACTCAACACACACACCGGGCGGAAACCCGACTCCTATAATCGTCTCCGTCTCGGCGTCTGTGAGAACAATCTCACTTTAATCCTCTACGGCACATCAGACAAGATTAAGGCAACGATATGGCTGCCCGTTCGTTAATGCACTCTGCCCGAATGTGCTTAATAGCTGCTTAAAATTGTCAGTTTTGGTTGATTGCACCGGTAATAGCGCCATCTGCTACTACGTCTTTGGAATTAGATGGTTTTTTTCCATAGGGGTCGTAAGCCATGGCTTTGGCCATGGCCACGTCACGACCATAAATGTCATCGAAATACTTAATTGTGCCGGAATCATCGGCCCAAGCTGTGAAATATGTTAAGTATACCGGCACTTTCTCCGGCAAACTCACTGAATGACTTTCCGAGAAAGCTTCAGTCACAGATTTTCCTTTACCTTTGCCTTTTTTGATCACTTGGCCCAAATTGTTTGCGACTTCCTCTTTGGTCATATTCAACAAAATAGCCGCAAACTCGCGTGGGTTTTGCACACGTACACAGCCATGGCTGTAAGCGCGGCTCGAGTCAGCAAATAGGTTCTT
>JAGWUY010000132.1 GCA_028868255.1 Alphaproteobacteria bacterium
GGCGCGGCGGCTTTCTTCGCGCGGTGCGCCCAACCACCACTGGCTGACAACAACAAGTATCATCGCAGGCACGCCGAAATTTGTTATGGCCTTCATCGTGGAATCCAGCACCGCTGATTGACCTGCTAAACCATTGATCCACTGAGTTACGATGATGTCCACGAATGTGTTGTCCTTTAAACCTGCGACCGTCATCACAATAGACGCCGCACTGAAAGTTTCATCTGGCGAAAGAAGTGGCCCTCAAGATTCTTTTTTCTACATGAAAACGAGAAATCGCGCCACCTACCCGACCCTAACTGCGGCGGCGCTCTCGGCGCGCTGCGCCATCAGCTGCTTGGTCCACGCCTTTGGCCAAAGCTGAAACAGCGCCTAGCTTATTCTCCACCATCTCAATCGATGGTTTGGTGCCTTTGCTGTGACCTTCAAGTGCTTTGCGCATGGAAGCCAAATGTTCAGGGCTGGTGCCACAGCAGCCACCAATGATGCGCGCGCCTGCGTCCAAGGCGATGCGTGCATAATCCGCCATCAGTTCCGGTGTGCCGGTGTAGTGAATATGGCCATCGCGATATTGGGGCACACCGCAATTGCCTTTTGCCACCACATGCGCATCAGGCCGCGCCGCGGTGATGCCCATCACTGTCGCAATCAATTCCGAAGCGCCCACACCGCAATTGGCACCAATGGCCACAGGCTGAGTTGGCAAGGCAGAAGCCAATGCACCAAAGGCGGTGGGTGTAATGCCCATCATGGTGCGGCCATTGGTATCAAAGCTCATGGTGGTGACAATCGGCAGACCAGCAGTGGCTGCGCCTTCAACAGCGGCACGCAGTTCCTCCTCACCCGACATTGTTTCAATCCACAAGACATCGGCGCCAGCGTCTTTCAAAGCGGCGGCTTGTTCGGCAAATGCAGAAACACCCTCTTCATAGGGGAAGGTGCCTACAGGCATATAGATTTCGCCGGTGGGGCCTATCGAGCCGGCCACATACACATCATGCCCTGCCGCATCTGCTTCTGCGCGCGCATTTTTTACAGCGGCCATGTTCAGTTCTCGCACACGGTCTTGGCCATTGTGAAGCTTCAAGCGGTGGCGATTGCCGCCAAATGTGTTGGTGAGGATAATGTCTGCCCCCGCTTCGATGAAGCGCTTGTGCAAGCTGCGCACACGGTCGGGGTGCTCAACATTCCAAAGCTCAGGCGCATCACCAGACATCAGGCCCATCTGGAAGTAGTTGGTGCCAGTGGCCCCATCTGCCAACATCCATGGGCGGCTGTTTAGCGCTTCGGTAAATGATTGCTTGGCCATAATGTCCTCAAACGAAAAACTATATAAAGAACTCTTTATATGATTAACTAGGTGATTGCCAAGAGGCAAACGACGCAGGGCTGGTGAGAAGCGTCATGCGGTCATTAACCCTCGACTCTGGCGGCGTTATCTCTAATTCTTTCAGCTTCTTAAGAAAATTGATCAAGTCCACCAAATCTGCTTTTACCATTTCTGGCGCACACTGCCCTCTGGGTGCTGGGTCTGCGCCATGAGCGGCAAACAGGCGCGATGTCGCTGAGCATGCGGTTTTGAGGGCCTTTGCGCTCGTCAAATAGTCTGCCAGATTGCTGCCGGGCAGCTGCGCGTAAAGAGCGCCTGGATAGATGAAATCGGCCACCAACAGAATGTTGTCTGGCAAAACGTGCAATGAAATGGAATCAGGTGAATGGCCAGGTGTATGCAAGAGTGTGGCCGTGCGCGCGCCTAAATCGATCTCTGTCCCAATGGGCAACCAGCTAGAGACTTGGAAGCGAGGCCAAGACATATTTTCCTTGGCGCCGAGAAAAAGATTTGGCGGTTCAGTCATCCAACCACCTCGCTCTGCTTGGCGCAGAATGGGCAAATCTGCCATCGCGATCTGGGAAAAATGTTCCAGATTTCCAACATGGTCATAGTGACAGTGCGATGGCAAAGTGAGCAATGGCTTGTTGGTCAATTGCGCAACCACGGTGGCGATGTTTCGCAAGCCGGGGCCTGTATCAAAAAGCATGGATTGATGCTGCCCTTCAACAAGGTAGCACCAATTGCGATCTCGGTATTTGGGTTCACCTATGGCCGTGATGCCGGGTGCGATTTTCTGGAGTGCAAACCAATCATCATGCCAGAAGACATTGGGGGCCAACGCAGCTTTTTCTGCATGCACCATTATACGTCAGTCTCATCAGTTAAGAACAAGGAGCGCTCGATCCATGTTGCAACAACGACCAAAACGGTGGCGCATATGCTCACCCATGGGAAATTTGGGCAGAACAGCATGAGGAAAAATGTGAAGTTCAACAGTAGAAGGCTGAACACTCTGCGTTGCCTCTGATCGGGAGAGTGGGTTCCGCCCCGTTTGCGCCAATAGACATATTTTGAGCCAAGAAATGCGAACACGGCCAGGCTTGCGACCAAAGACTGCAGTGGAACGAACTGGCCCAGCAAAAAAGTAGCTGCGGAAAAAATAACCGAGCCATTGGCCAAAGCTGCGAACAGGAAAGTGGTGACGACCAACGCAGCCGGAACATCTTTGACCGGGCGCAGGCTGCGCATCATCTGCCAAAGTCCCAATAGCCCAGCGGCGATGGCGAGAGAGCCCGCTGCCATATTCATGTGAAATGCCGGGAGTTGCCCAAGCCACGAAGCCCCACACATGAGCAGCAAACCAAAGCCAGCCGTTTTCGTCACTGATAGCCCAATGTGCTGAGCCGCCTTTTTCATCACTTGCTCGGTCACCTTCTCCTCGGCACTCGTCTCAACATTTCTCCAAGATAAGTGGTGAGTAAAAACATTGCTATCCGAAAACAACAATCACCGATGGAGCCAAAACTTGGCAATTCCACAGTCTGGCCCTATGATGATGCCAAATTTAAAAATTGGACTCATCCATGCGTGACTGGCTCATTCATATCAAGCGCGGCGAATATGCATCGCTGCAAACGCAAATTCGCGAAGCATTGGTTTCTGCCATACTTGATCGAAAGCTTGATCGATCTGAGCCCATTCCCTCGACCCGCAAGATGGCAAAATCACTCAGCGTTTCGCGCAATACTGTGGTATTGGCCTATCAAGGCTTGCTGGATGATGGCTATCTTTTGGCTAAGGAGCGCTCTGGCTATTATGTTTCAGACAAGGCGATTGAAGACACGGTGGCAAAGCCGCGTGCGGCTAAAGCGGGGTTGGCCCCGCTGAAGACGGAGCTCGATTGGGCTGAGCGCATGAAGCAGCGACCGGCCATGCTCGAAAATTCGGTCAAGCCAGCGGATTGGCAAGATTATAGTTATCCGTTCATCTATGGTCAGGTGGACCACAATTTGTTTCCGTTGGCGGAATGGCGTGATTGCAACCGCCAGGCACTGGGCAAGAAATGGTTTGGCGCATGGACGAACGACACATGGTCAGCAGACGATCCTCTTTTGGTGGAACAAATCCGCCGGCGTATTTTACCCCGCCGCGGTATTATGGCGGCGGATGATGAAATCCTCGTTACACTTGGTGCGCAAAACGCTTTATTCCTGTTGACGAGTCTTTTGGTTGACCGCGCTACGACGGTGGCAATGGAGGATCCCGGCTACCCTGACGCGCGCAACATGTTCCGACTGGCGACGGATCAAGTGAAGCTGGTTCCAGTTGACGAAAAAGGCATTGTGGTTGGGCCGCAACTGGACGACGCGGATGTGGTTTTTGCTACACCGTCCCATCAATTTCCGACAACAGTCACCATGCCGCTGGAGCGGCGCATGGCGCTTCTTAAAAAGGCATCCGAGAAGAATTTCATCATCATTGAAGACGATTATGAGTTTGAAACCAACTATGTGAATGAGCCCTGCCCTGCGCTGAAATCCCTCGATGATGAAGGGCGTGTGGTTTATGTTGGCTCATTGTCTAAAACACTTTTTCCGGGTCTGCGCATTGGCTTCATGGTCGGGCCAAAGGCGTTAATCGCAGAGGCGCGGGCTTTGCGCCGTTTGATGGTGAGGCATGCGCCCAATAACAATCAGCGCACGGTAGCGCTGTTCCTCTCACTCGGGCATCACGATACTTTGATCCGTCGTTTGCACAAAGCTTATCGCAGCCGATGGGAAATTATGGGTAAGGCACTGGAAAGCTATTTCCCA
The DNA here is from genome assembly GCA_028868255.1 of Alphaproteobacteria bacterium. GTDB lineage: Bacteria > Pseudomonadota > Alphaproteobacteria > Rhizobiales > Aestuariivirgaceae > Aestuariivirga. The sequence continues at coordinate 4,147 of JAGWUY010000132.1, forward strand.
AGTTCAACACGTATCCCTTCTTTCGGTGGCACCAGCTTTTGGGTGAAAGGGCCAGCCAAACTCGATAGCGAAGCAGCGGCGCGGGCGGCAGCAGCAAAGAGCATCATCATTGAACCGGGGCGCGTGAATTTCGGCACTGCGCAGCCCCCGCGAAATTATTTCCGCCTCGCTTTTTCATCCATAGATGAGAAAAAAATCGAAGCCGGCGTGAAGCTTCTAGCTGAAACGATCAAGACTGATTTATGACGCTGACGACGGATAATCGCAAAGTTGCCATCGCTCTGGCGCTTTTGGCCGTCGGTATGGCATCCACACAAGATGCCATCATTAAGGCTGTGTCTGGTGCTTACCCGGCCTACGAGACGGTGATGCTGCGCGGAGTAGTCTCCTTGCCGATTCTGGGTGTTTGGCTGGCTAGGACGCGGGGCTTACACACCTTGGCAACACCGCATTGGCGCGCGGTTATCCTGCGCGGGTTGATTTTGGCTTCAGCTTATTTTGCTTATATTCTGGCACTGGCTTCCATGCCCATGGCCACGTCAGTTTCGATTTATTTCACCATGCCTTTCTTTGTCGCTGCCTTTTCCGGCTGGGCGCTGAAAGAGCGAGTGCCAGTGCATCGCTGGATCGCCATTGCCTTGGGGTTTATCGGCGTATTGGTTATGGTGCGACCTGGCGGAAGCGCTTTTCAGCCCGCCGCGTTTCTGGCCCTATACTCCGCTTTTGCTTATGCCATTGGCCAAATGATGGGGCGCAGCATTTCACAGCGTGTTGACACATTGGTGATCGCCAACTGGCAGAACATTGTGTACTTCAGCGTGGCGGCACTGATCGGTATGGTGGTATGGGGCTTGAACCTCAGCACTGAGAGCAGCAAAACGCTTTCCTTTCTCACGCGCCCGCCAAATTGGCCCAGTTTTAATGACGCCATTGCGCTGGGTATCATGGGTGTGTTTTCGACAGGTGCCATGATGGCTTATGTAAATGCGTATCGTTTGGCGCCGGCTAATTTTGTAGCCCCGTTTGAATATTCAGCGATGGTGTGGGCCGTGCTTTACGGCGTGTTGCTTTTTGGCGACTTCCCAGATCGGTACACATGGATTGGAGCCGCCATTGTTGTCGGCGCTGGCCTCTTCATGTTGTGGCGTGATGGGGTGGGGAAACGTCAAGCTATAGGATAGCCGCCCCAGCTTTTTACTGCCCGCAGAGCCAGAGATGACTGTATGCGCTGCACACCAGGCAAGCGAGACAGGCGCGTGCGATGGATGCGCTCATAGTCCGTGGCATCGCTGGCCGCCACACGCAGCAAATAATCGAACTGGCCACTCATCAAATGGCATTCCAGAATTTCTGGTACGCGCTGGATGGCTCTTTCAAACTTTTCAAACGTCTCTTCAGTTTGGGCGCTGAGCGAAACTTCCACGAAGAATTCATTGGCGAGTCCCAATTGTTTTCCATCCAAAGTGGCGGTGTAGCCAGTGATGATCCCAGCCTGCTCCAAAAGCTTCACACGGCGGTGACAGGACGATGGCGAAAGGCCCACTTTTGCAGCCAACTCCGCAATCGGAGCAATGGCTTGGCGCTGCAACTCATTCAGAATGATTTTATCGATCTTGTCTAATTCTTGAATTTTCATTCTGATATTATCTCATATATTCGAATTTTTTTCTAGAATGAAATGCCGCAAGGCCTACAATTGAGAACTCATTCGAACGGAGTTGCGATAAGTTCTTTTGTTATACCAAGGGAGAAACAAAATGCTGATCGGCGTTCCAAAAGAAATTAAAAATCACGAATATCGCGTGGGCTTCACGCCAACATCGGTGCGCGAAGCTGTGCGCAATGGCCATCACGTGCTGGTGCAAAATGGCGCTGGTTTGGGCATCGGTTCATCAGATCAGGACTACATCAATGCCGGTGCCAAGATGGTGGCCGATGCGCCCGAAATTTTTGCCAAGGCGGATATGATCGTGAAAGTGAAAGAGCCCCAGGCTGTGGAACGCGCCATGCTGCGTGAAGGTCAGATTCTTTACACTTATTTGCACCTCGCCCCTGATCCGGAACAGACCAAGGATTTGGTGAAGTCCGGCGCGATCTGTATTGCCTATGAAACCGTAACCAATTCGCGCGGTGGCCTTCCCCTGCTGGCACCGATGAGCCAGGTTGCTGGCCGCATGTCGGTCCAGTCCGGTGCGCATTGCCTTGAAAAGGCGCAAGGCGGACGAGGCATGTTGTTGGGCGGTGTGCCGGGTGTGTCACCTGCCAAAGTCGTTATTTTGGGTGGTGGGGTGGTGGGCACCAATGCGGCCGCGATAGCATTGGGCATGGGCGCTGATGTGACTGTGATCGAACGCTCGACTGACCGTATGGAGGAGTTGGTTGGTCG
>JAGWUY010000007.1 GCA_028868255.1 Alphaproteobacteria bacterium
TGTCAAAAGCCACGCTCCCCTTCGATGGACTCAGCCTGCGACTGGGGGCAGTAAACAGACTGTGCCTACCGATTTCAATACAATCTTTGATTGAATGGCATTTCAATGACAACATGGCACAATGCTGCCCTTTCGGTCAACAGTCTCTCTGTAAAAACTTGATTTTTATCGAATCTATTCACTCAAAATCTATTCTCATTTGAAGCAAAATAGTGCTGTAGTGAACACACCCCCATACTCAAAATTGAACATTAAAAATAAGTCAACTTATGGATGGCAATTTTAAATTGAATTTTAAGCCTTTCCACTCGGACTCGGAGAGTTCGATGGTGCCGCCATACATTGCAGCCGTTTCTGCAATAATTGACATGCCAAGGCCAGAACCTGGTTTGCTCTCATCTAGCCGCTGCCCGCGTTTTAACGCTTCACCGCGTTGTTCGGCCGGAATGCCTGGGCCATCGTCACTTACTGAAAGAAGCAGCCAAGAGCGGCCATCTTCACTTCCAGGTGGCACTTGAACAGCTTTCACCACAATGCGCCCCTTGGCCCATTTGCAAGCGTTGTCCATCACATTGCCTACCATTTCCTCAAGATCCTGACGCTCACCACGGAAACGCAAATTGGCTGGAGCTTCAACGGTGATCGCTAGATTGCGGTCGCGATTGATGCGGGTCAGTGTTCGCGCCAGTGATTGCAACACAGGTTCAACATCCGCGGCAGAACCAATGGTTTGTGCCCGGGCGGCGCGGCGTGCGCGGTCGAGATAGAGGTTTACCTGATCGCGCATAACGTCAATCTGCTCTTTCACCTTGTCGGCCAAAGGGCCCTTTGTGTCACGCGCTTCATTGGTCAAAACACTGATCGGTGTTTTCAGCGCATGCGCAAGATTGCCAACTTGCATACGGGCCCGCTCAATCACTTCAAAGTTGGCCTGCACCAGAAGATTGAGTTCATCCGCCACGGGTTGAATTTCTTCGGGGAAATCGTCGTGCAGCATTTCAATCTTGCCGCCGCGGATATCATTCAAGGCATGTTGCATTTCAGCCAGTGGCCGCAGGCCAAAGCGCACTTGCGCCATAAGGGCAATTAGCAAGCCCGCTCCTAATAGGCCCAGCACCGCAAGCAGCGTACGACGAAATGATGAAACTTCACTTTTCAATTCGTCAAAATTGCCAGCGACCAAAAAAGATAGGTTTTGCGTGCTGCCAAAAAGCTTGAAGCGCTGCTCAATGGCCCGCAATTGTTTACCTTCGCTATCCACTGCTGAAAAGCTGGCAGTGCCTTCGCTGTCGCGCTTGCTCAAAGCTTCTTTGGGAACGGCAATATGTTGCTCCAAAAGTGAACCAGATGCTAACAATGTGGTTGGCGCGTCTGGCAGTGAAACTTGCCAATACCATCCTGACAAGGGCAAAGAAAACCGTATATCTGCGATTGGTCCCTGTAGCCGCGGGGTGCCGTCCGGCTTCAGTTCCACATTTGCCAAAATGCCATCAAGGGCGGCCTTCAGGCGCTGGTCAAAATTTCGCTCCAGCGCTTGTTGAAATAAAGCATTCAGCAAAAATGCCGCCACCGCCAAAAGCACGATGGCAATCAAGGCGGACGAAGCCAGAAGACGAAAGGAAAGCGAGTTAACCCGCATTCCCTTGCTCGCTCATGCAATAGCCCATGCCGCGAATCGTTTGGAGCACATCAACCCCCAGCTTCTTGCGCAAGCGGCCCACAAACACTTCCACCGTGTTGGAGTCACGGTCAAAATCCTGGTCGTAGAGATGTTCCACCAGTTCTGTGCGTGAAACCACCTTGCCATTGTGGTGCATCAAATAGGCCAGAAGCCGGAATTCCAGTGATGTCAGTTTAATAGCATTGCCATTCACCGTCACCTTGGCATTGGCGGTATCCAGCACCACCGGGCCACAGGTCAATTCACTGGTTGCGTGGCCGGCACTGCGGCGCAAAAGGGCGCGCACGCGGGCCAAAACCTCTTCCATGTGAAAGGGCTTGGTCACATAGTCATCAGCACCGGCATCAAAACCCGCCACCTTGTCGCTCCAGCGGTCGCGCGCCGTTAAAATCAGCACCGGCGTTTTTTTGCCAGCCCTGCGCCATTTTTCCAAAACGCTCACGCCGTCCATCACCGGCAAGCCGATGTCCAGCACGATGGCATCATAAGGTTCGGTATCGCCGAGGAAATGGCCTTCTTCACCGTCAAAAGCTTTGTCGGCCACATATCCGGCATCGGTCAAGGCTGTCACAAGTTGGCGGTTCAGGTCAGCGTCGTCTTCTACGACAAGAATGCGCATTGATAATGGTCCTTCTGATCTACATCAGCATGAACCGAATTAGGTGACTGCACCTGTCGTTGCGTCAACCATGACCCGAGTCACGCTGCCCCCCACCTTTAGAGTGACAGCATAAACGCCCGAGGGCAAGAGCTTGACGTTCAGAACCATGGAACCGGGAACACTGTCCTTGGCGATCACGGCGGCTTGCGAAAGTGTCACCGCAAACTGGCCCGAATCCTGCGCCAGCATCTCAAAAGCGATGGGGAGCTTCTGGGCTTGGGCAGCAGGCGCACCAAAAGCCAAAGAAAAGCCCAAAAACAAGCCAACAAACAAGTTCGATTTCATTTCAGTCAGTCCCCGGTCTACAAGAGCCTGCACCAATAGGCCAGTGAAGCTGAATGGTGGATGAACGGGGGTTAAGCAACCCCTTAACCCTATCTTCCCCACCTGCAAATCGCTTTTCCCACGGCATTATGGGCTTTTACCTGTTTGATCGTGGCTGAACTGTCAGCCCCGCTCCACGTGATCGGCTCTGCCACCCGGCAAAAACCGGCCTCATTCCCCTGGCCTTTTAAACCCATCGGTGTCGCGCAGGCGGTCAGGGTGCAGCTCAAGATCAGCATTGCTGTTTTGGCGGGCCTTTTGGGCTCTTGAAATGGCGGCATTGGCTTTTTCCAGTGCAGCAAGAGCGGCCTTGGCCGCCCCTGCTTCAATCAACTTTTTTTCATTCAAGGTGGTGATGATGCCGCTGGTCAGTTTCACCAGCGCCATAGCCAGCGCCAACCAGCTCACTTTGCCGCCGTGGTGGCAATGCCATGGCGCACAAAGGCCCCTGAAATGGCAGGCACCACAATGGCCAGCGCTTGCTGGATGGTCATATCCCCCACCAGATAGGACGCAGCGGCCCCAATCACAGTCACACAAGCCAGAATATAGGTTTTGTATCCGCTTAACATCTCGTCGTTCTCCTGTTAAATAATCTCAGTTCAATCGTGCAAATTGAAAATGCATGCCGTCGGCGCGGCGCTCATCGGCGCTTTCGCCATTGCCGTTCCAGTCGCCGCCCCATACGCCACCAAGCTTCAGAAATGGTTCAACCACCTGCTGGCGCAGGGTTGCAAAATGGGGGGTCGTGTCGTGCAAGCTATTGCGTGGCGCGTCAAAATCCATGGCGCAGCCATAGGCATGCATCGAAAGATGTTGCAGCCCGCGCATGGTGCGATAGCAGTATGAGCCCGAGAACACGCTCATCCCCCAATTATCAATCACGCGCTGGTCGCGGCCCGCATTGCGCCACACTTGATCTAACCAGGCCAGTGTTGCTTCCGCGCATTTCACATGAATGGGAAATCGCTTCACGGGCCCCACCATGCGCATGAAAAATGGTGGCTGCACAAATGTGATGTTTGCGCGATACCAATTCATATTGACGGTGCTGGAGTTTACACTGCGCGGACTGCCATAGAAGGCATCCGCCCCCGCTTGCGTTGGCCAAAGGCTCATCTAAAAACTCCTTAAAATCAGGGACGAAAGCCCGCCAGAAGCGGCACAAATTTGCCCAGCAATGCCCCCGCAGTGGCAGCAAGACCAATCACCAGTGTCAGCGTGCGCCAGCCGCCTTTTAGGCCAACCAACGCATCGCGAATTTCGCGCACATCCTGGCGAATGGCATGCAATTCATGCTCCACCGTTTCCATGCGCGCTTCCAAATTTCCAATTTCACGTTCGATGTTTGTCATCGCGTTTTTCACCAACTGGTTATGATGATCATGCCATCGCCACCCCTGCCGCCTGCGCCGCCTGTAAGGCCTGCACCGCCGCCGCCGCCGCAGCCTGGGCCACCGCGCCCGCCCGCACCTGCGGGCCCCGCATTGTTGGAGCCTCCGCCACCGCCGGGCACAAAGATGATGGGGATCGGCAAATAAACCCCACCTGCCGAAAGCTCAAAGCCATCACCCCCTGTCCCCCCACCGGCAGCACCAGCAGCCACTGAAGGATAGAGGCCGCTGCCTATAAATGCGCCGCCCGCAAAATTTCCGGTGGTTGAACCTGCACCTCCAGCCCCGCCAGACGTTATATAAACAAAACTCACACTGCCACCTACGGCGCCCGCCACTGCGCCGCCTGCCCCGGCGGCAATTCCGGGGATGAAGCTTGAAACACCAAACATGCCCAAGCCTTGTGATCCGTTGGAAACAGCCCCTGCTGCTGTTCCAGCCACGCCCGCAACGCTGGCTGTGCCAGCACCACCGCCACCGGCCGGGGGGCTGCATGCCAATGCCACGCGCGCGCCACCCGCAAGCGATGTGTCAGGCGTAGCCATCACATAGCTATAGTCGCCGGCACCCCCGGCTGCACCTGCCACACCGCCCGCCCCGCCCCCTGCCACGAAACAGTAAAGTGTGTCGGGCAAAAACCGCGCCGCCACCTGCACGATGCAGATCGCGCCGGGGCCACCGCCGCCACCTCCACCGCCTGCTGCGCCTGCGGCTTTGGTAAAGCCGCCGCCGCCACCGCCGCCGGAGGAAACAACGACAAAATTCACCATGCTTTTGCCGCGTGGCTTCGTCCACGGTGTGAATTGGCCAGGGTTGCGTATGATTTGAATATCAGCGCCGTTTTGGCTGTTGGGCAGATGTGAAACATCGAACATCAATATTCACCGCCAATCACAGTCACCGCATAGCCCGCTGCGACGCCCGTACCCAAAGTGACGTTCAGCTTATAGCCGGGTGGCAAGGCCAGGTTGAGGGCAAGCGCATATTCAAACTGTGCTGCCACTTCTGAAAGTGTTGTTGCAGGCAATGTCATTTCTGCAATTAAGCTATTGTTTGCTGCGGTGGCGTTGGCGCTGCCATTGTTGATAAAAACGCGCAATACTGTGGCAACATTGGTGCCCAATGAACGCGCAATTAACTTGTGTACAAAATTGCCAGAATTGTTGTTCGCCGTGTTGCCAACAAAAACGGTGGCCACAGTTCCGGTGCCGTCTTTGGCTGTGTTGGCCGCGGAAAGAATTGCAGGGTTCCATTGGATTGCGCCTTTGGCAGAAAAAATCGGAGAGGTGTTTGCGGGCATGATGTGTCCTTAAATCAGGGTGAGAAAACGTGCATGAAGGTGAGCCATTACAAATGCCGCTTGCGCCGTTGAAACGGGCTTTGCGGCATCACTGGTATTGTCGAGGTTGTTGATACTCAAAGTGCTTCGGGCCTGTGTGGCATCGAGTGACCAAACACTGCCCGAGCCAGAGACAAGGATGTCACCCTTGTCGCCATCAGCTATGCCGGGGAACACCATGTCCAAACTTGTGCCGTTCTGCCGCGCACGAAATTTTCCTGTGGTCGAATTATACCAGATTTGGCCATTGGTCGGGCTTGCTGGGTCGGTCGACTGCGGGTCAAGAACGGCATTGTTCTTAAATGTTGCAAGGCCGGTTGCCGCCGCAACCACTAGGGATTCTGAGAAGCTTGAACCGTTAGCACTCACCTTAAAGTGCAGGTTGTCATCCCCCGTCAGGCCCAATTCCGCCCTCCCAGAATAGCCATCCTGAAACAAAAGGCTCGCAGTATCGATCACGCTGTTCTTGTTGACCTTGAATTGAACGCCAGCGCCGACATTGTTGAACAACACTGAGGCTGAGCTTACTGCCAGTTTATTGGCTGCATCAGCTGTGGCGTTGACCCCCAAAAAAGACAGGTTTTGCAGTTGCGTTGGTAAGGGCGGCAAGATCCAGCTACTGCCTGAATAGATGAGAAATAGATTCTCGGTTTCGATCCAAGCACGCCAACCCTTATGCGGGGCAAAGAACCGCCAAGCTCCATCCACATAGAGCGCCAGCTGAAAGCTCTGCCCCACCCACTCACCAGTGGCACTGGCCGCCACAAGATAACGATCACCATTCTCGGGCGATGGTGGCGGTGTCGCCAGGCTGCGCGAAATCACTGAGAGTTGCACTAGCCCATCGAGAAGTGCAATCGCCTCATTATGGGTCACATGTTTTTGCGATTGGGCCGCCGCCAGATAGGGCAATCCCAAAAGGGGGGAATTAGACATTGAACGTCCTTTCTGAAAAATCGCCTGCGCCAAAAATGGCGCTGCGTTGCGCCACCTTCACGGTGATGGCCGCCGGGGCGCTGGTGAAGTCGGTGGCAAAATTTGAAGTTGTGTAAAGCAGGCTTTGGGTGTTGGTCGTCAGGCTGCGTTTCAGCGTGCCTCCGGCATAAATATCCACTTGATAGCTCTCTGAATCTTCACCCAGCGGCACATCCACAAAATCCCAGGAGTCGCCGTCCATGCGGGTGCGCCTGATCCAACTCACGGTCCACCCGCCGCTGGTTGCTGTCATCTTTAAGTGCGCGGGTCGCAAGGGCCGCAGGGCGCGCAAGCCTGTGGGCGATGTCAGGTCAAGATAGGCGGGGTTGCCATAGTCAAGTTGTGCTGGACCCAAACGCCAATTCAAGGGCAAGCTCGTCTCACTTGCAGCCAATTCAGGTTGCACCACAGCGGCATTGAGCAGAATGAAATTTTGGCCCGCCGCGCGTGAGGCCAGCATCTCTGCCTCTGATCCCCCTTGCCCGCGCAGAAAACCATTCAGGCGGTATTGGTTGGGGCCGATCAAATCAGCTTTCAAAAACTGCACCAGTTCATAGCCGGTATCGGGCATACCAATGGCCGCCAGATTGGCACCTGACAAAACCTCATCCACGCTCACGGAGGCCAAAGCGCCATAGCTCAATTCCACATCTAGCGCCGCCGTATAATCGATCCGGTGCGGTGCGCCTGCGGGCCAGACGCTTAAAGTTTTTCCCAGGGTGGCCTGTTGGCCCAGTGCCGCATTAAACACAAAGCTGGCTGCACCTGTCTTTTTCATCAATGCCAAAGTGCCGGGCCAGGGTGCGGCTTGTGCGGCCACCCATGGGGCCGCAGAATCTTGTGGACCCAGCCACGCAAGATCAAACATCTGTGCGTCGGGCTGGCCATAAATATGGGGTGCAGTCGCCGCACTCAACCGCTCTTGAGCGGGTGGTGCTTCATAGACGGCGGGGTCATGTGCCACGGCTTCAATTTTTGCAGCTGTGCCCAAAGCGATGGATTTCACGCGCCACTGCCCTGTCCCCAATTTTAGAACATCGCCTGCTTCCACCGCTTGCGCATGTGGCGGCAGGGTAAAATGCGCTGTCTCGCGCGCGGCCCATGCCTCTTCCAGGGCCACATCAACGCGCATTTGCGCCTGCGCTTGGCTCATCGTCACGGGCACATTGATGGCGATCTGGCGCGCACTGTTACCGCTGCCGCGGGTGCGTGACACGGTGGCATTGCGATAGTCCAACCCGCTTTCGGCATAAGTCATGCGAACCGATGCGGCGAGTTCTGTTTCCTGTGTGCGCGTCTGCTGGAAAATTGGCGTATCTCCTGCCTCTTCCACCAAGTCACCAGCATCGATCACCACGGGTTGCAATGTTCGCCGATTGCGAAATTTAATCTTGCCTTCGGACTCTACGGCATCAATGCCAAAACCCTGCAACAGGCCTTCCAGCGCATCGCGGGCAGACATAGGGCGATCCAACACAAAACCGTCCACCAACCCTTCGACTTCACTCACATTAATATCCGTCAGGCCAAAGCGTGCCGCAAGCGCTGCAATCACATCGCCGATCGCTGCCGCGCCAATGCGCCCATTCAACCAGTGGCCCTTGGCGTAGTTTTCCCCGTCGCTCCACACATCGCTGCGCGTTGGAAAGGCGGGAAATGGTCTGGCATCCCAGGCCCAATAGAAAATGCGATTGGCCGCGACCATGGGCGCACCATAAACCGCAGACACAGGGTTGCCGCTGCCAGCTGCTGTCCAATAATCCTGCACGGCGCGCACATAGGCGTGCTGCATTTGCACATCTTGTTGTCCACCGGAATAGGCCGGCAAAGCGCTTTCGGTTGACTTGGCATCATAGAAGGCATTGGGCGTATTGGTGCCTTTGTCGATGGCCGGGCAACCTGCTTCGGTGAACCATATGGGCTTGGATTGCGGCACCCAGCCCGTGGGCGTTGCTGCCTGAATGCCTGCAGGCCTATTGTAATGCGGGTTGCTCCACCAGTTCTTGAAATCCTTGGGCCGAAAAACCCAAGGTTTTCCATAAGCACCATCGGTGATTGGCGTGCGCAACTGATTGTCGCGGTCGTTCGCCGAGGCGTAATACCAGTCGTAATTCTCGCCGCTCGCCATGCGCGCCTGCAAATAGGCTTGGTCATAAATGCTGCGCGTGCCGGCTTGAAAGTCCAGATGGCTGGTTCCATCGCGCCAATCGCTCAGAGGCACATAGTTATCAACGCCAACAAAATCGATGGATGACGAAGACCACAAAGGATCGAGATGGAAATACACATCGTCTGATCCATCTTGCGGCTGATGGCCGAAATATTCGCTCCAGTCCGCACCATAGGAAATTTTGGCATCGGGCAAAATGGCCTTCACTTCGGCGGCCAGTGTTTGCAACGCCGCCACGAAGGGAAAGCTGTTGCCCGCCCCGCGCAAGGTGGTCAGCCCCACCAATTCACTGCCCAGCAAAAACGCATCCACGCCACCCGCAAGCGCACAGAGCTTGGCGTAATGCAAAATCATGCGGCGGAAACTCCATTCCGCCGGGCCGGAATAGGTCACCGTAGTGCTGCTGGCCGAAAACTGTGAAGGTGTGGCCGCACCTATAAAACTCGAAATCTGGGTGGCCGCAGCGCTGGTCTTGTCCGGTGTGCCTGCACGGCCAGGCGCGATGCTGGCCGTCATGCGTCCGCGCCAAGGAAATGTTGCTTGCGCTGTTCCGCCATAGGGATCAGTCAACCCATTGCCCGCCGGAATATCCATCAGGATAAAGGGGTAGAACATCACCTTCAACCCACGCGCGCGCAAATCCTGAATGGCGCGGATCACGCTGGCATCAGATGGCGTTCCGCCAAAAGCCGGTTGCCCATTCACCTCGCTGACAACCCGCGCGGCACTGCGCGAAATGCCGCTCACCTGCCAGTCATAAGGGCTTGTCATTTTGCTTGCGCTGTCCACCCCCGGCTTGATTTGGCATTGGCCACAGCGCAAATCATTGCCAAACCATGCCACCACCAAAGAGGCTGCTTCGGCATTGCCACAACTGGCCTGCAATTGATCAACCGCAACAGACCAATCACTTTGCGTGGCCGAGACATGCGCATTCTCACTCACCGTCACGCCAGCACTTTGCGTGCGCGAAACAAGTGTGGTGTCATAACCAAATTCGGTTGAACCGGGGATCAGGCTCACGGCCTTCACCTTGTCGGCCACGCTGCTGCCCTTGGCGATCACCTCAAAAGAAAATTGCGGCAGGCGATTGCCAAAACTGGCCAAAGGCAAACGCTCAAACACAACATAAGCAAGCCCACGATAGGCAGGCGCATTGCTTGTGCCCTCAGTGGCCGTGATCAGACTGTCCGGGTTTTGCGTTTCCGTGCCCAGATAGAGCCGGGGCGAAAACGCCTCGAGATCAATTTCTTTTCCGTCAGCCCAGGCGCGGCCCAGCCCGCTGATTTCACCCTCACAAAGCCCCACTGCAAAATTGGCGAAGTAAGCATAACTGGTATCGGTGCTGCCACCGCCCATTACGCCGCCCTTGCCCGCGGCAGATTGTGTGGTGGTGGTTGCGGTTTCAATCAGGTTGCTGGCCCAGATCACTTGCCCTGAAATGCGCATACGCCCAAACACAGTGGGGATGGGCGCGCCTTCTTCTGAAGCCATCACCCGCAGGCCGTTCAAGCGCGGACCTTCATGGTGGGTGGATGTGCCGAACAATTGCTGGTCCACCACATTGCCCACAATGCCACCCACGGCACGGCCAATCATGCCGCCAATCGGCCCCAGCAGGCTGCCAAGGGCAGCACCGGCATATTGCAAAACAACCGTTGCCATCAGTTTAGAGTCTCCGGAAAGCGAAAGGCAAAGGCCAATCGGCGCAGCCACCAAGCATTCAAAGCGACTTCACTCACAGCAGCGCCTTCTTGCGCGTGGATCATGTGTGTGCGGCTCACCGCGATGCCTGCATGTTTGGCTGGCAAATGCGGCCGCCAGCGAAAAAGCAAAACATCGCCGGGCTCGAACACCAAGGGCGGCACTTCAATCAAATGCCGTCTTCCTGCTTCAGCCAATGTTTCATTCAAGCCCGCTTCGGCCCAATCCGGCGCATAGGGTGGCGGCAATTCTGGCTCTTCCCCAAAGCGCTCGCGCCACACGCCGCGCACCAGCCCCAAACAATCGCAGCCTACATCTTTAAGGCTTGCTTGGTGGCGATAGGGCGTGCCCAGCCAACCCCGGGCCAGGGTGATGATGTCATTGCTGTTTTGCATTTAGCTGTTCCTGCTTGCGCCATTATTGGTGCCAGCGCTGCTGGCGACCGCCATTACAAAGTCCGATCCCGACATATGCGGAAAGCCACGGAAATTTGCGCCATTGCCAAATTTCGATTTGCAGGTGGAAAATTGCTTGTCGCACCCTGCGGTCACGCTGATGGCATCTCCTAAAACAATCGTAAATTTCGGCGCCTGCCAAAAATCAACCCGTGCGCGGGTGGCCAAAGCGCGGTGGCGCTTCACGCTCAAAGCCTTGCCGTTGATCGTCAACACCCCGCGCGTAAACCAATCATCGGCAAAGCCCGAAAGCCCAGACACGTCAATGCTGCTGTCGCGCACCGCCGTCACTGTGCCCACGCCGCGATAGGTGGCGCTGGCAATATTTGCACCACAGCGCGCATCGCCCAATTCAGCATCACAGCCGAATTGAAACAGACGACCTTTAGGTTGGTTAAGAATATGCGCCAGCCCGCGCACTTCGGCTTTGAAGTGGCCCTGCCCATAACTCACTTCGCCCAAGTGGCCTTTGCGCAGCAACAGGCGCTGGCTTGCATCCTGCCAGTTTACCCGCCAGATTTCGATGGCGGCATGATCATAATCCCCCTGCTTCAGCCGTGTCTCGTCAAGGCGGCCCGATTGCAGCGCGCCAGATGCTTCCAGATTGTCAACGGCAAAACCCAGTGAGGCATGAATTTCCGAAGCACTGAAGCCAGCCTCGGCCTCAAACGACATGCCATCAATAACCACGGCCTCATCGTGGTCAGTAAAGCCCAACGTCTCGCCGGATCGCAGCGTCAGTTTCCAGCAGGCGCAGAGTGTAGTCGTGCCGGAATCGAGATGGACTTGCAGTCTCGCACCGAGAACTCTCATGGTTTCACCTCAACGAGTGGAATGGAGGGAATGTCGCCACCGGCAAAATGTGCGCGATTGATGCTGATCTGATCGGTGTCAAAGCGCACCGGTACATCAAACTCAAAACCTGCCGTCACCACGGTCCCGGCAGCAGGGAAATATCCTGCATTGAAAGTCACCACGCCGGTCTGTGGGTTCACAACAAATTGCGTGGTCACCACGCCGTTCACTGCCACTTTCACCGTGTCCGTAACGGGTGTTGAAATCACGCGAGCATAGTTGCGCGTGCCCGCGCCATATATTTTCACCAGTTGAAATGTGGCCTGCGTTCCTGTGCCCGTGCCGATCACCTGATCCGTGGCAGCATGTGTGGCCGATGCGGCGCAGGATTTGAAATCGGCAAAATCCTTCCAGCGAAAAGCATAGAGCCGCCCGCGCCGTTCTTCAAAAAATGCCACCACCGTCTGAATATCGTCGAGCGACTTCAAGCCAAAACCTGCATTGTATTTGCGTTTGCTATTGGCCCAGCGGGCATTGCGTTCTTCACGACCAGAGGCTGTGACCACAACATCGGTGCGGCGCTCCGCCGTGCTGGTGGAGCCGCGTGAAATGCTGGTTGGAAAACGCACATCATCCCAATTCATGTCACAGGTTCCTTGTGCCGCGGGCAATCGCCTGGTTCATCATCGCGGCGATTTGAGATTGCGATTGGGCAAAGCTCTGCACATCCGGGGTTGAAATATTAATCGTAATGTTCGTGGCGTTGCCACCACCGCGCACACCCAGTTTGCCGTCTCGCCCGCGCGCCAGTGGCATGATGGCTTCTGGCCCTGCTTCGCCCATCAGGCCGGTGCCGCCGCGCATCGGAAACAACACCGGGCTGTTCACCACGCCGCCATCGGCAAAGGGCAAAACCTTGCCACCGCTGAAAGCGTTGCCATTGGCATTGGCAATCAAGCCGGAAAACAAGTTACCCACCAAATTGCCCAGGGGTTTAAGCGCTGACGTTAGCGCCGTTTGACTGAGCGAGAGCATCATAGAGCGCATCACGTCGCCCAGCGATTTGCCGTGGATCACCGCGCTGGCAAATGATGTCACCAGCTTATTGCCAAAGTTGTCGGCCAAATTCGAAAGGCTTTGCATTTCGCTGCGCAGCTCAGCCGCGCGCTGACTTAGCGCTTCCAAATTTTGTTGGGGTTGTTCAGTCATTGATCGGGAAACCTTTCCATCAGTTCATCAAGGTTCTGGCGCAGCATTGGCTGGGGAGGGGCACCACATGCCGCGAGGATTTCGCGCGGCGTGCTGCGCCAGAATTCGGAGGGGGCGAGGCGCATATGCCCCAGCCCCAATTGCATCAGGCGGCCCCAAGGAAAGCGGGGCCGATCATTGTTCATGGTGTGCCTGCGAAGGTGGCTTTCAATAGCTCGGCCACGATGCGCAAATAGCCTGCGGCCCCGCCCGCCACAGAAAGCTTGGATACTTCGTCATCGGTAAATGTCAGCCCGCTGCCGCGCAGGCCTGCACCGATCACTTTGATGGCGTCACTGGCCTTGATGCGCCCGCTTTCAAAACGTTCGGCGATGGCGATCATATCGTCTCCGCCATAGGCGTTCTCAATTTCTGCCAATGCCCCAAGCGTGAGCACCAGCGTGTAACTCTGCCCACCCAATTCGGCTTCAATTTCGCCCCGATGTCGGTTCGCCATGTTGCTGCTCCTTAGATTGCGGTGAAGGTCAAAAGCCCGGCAGATGCCAAGGCCAAATCAAAGGTCACTTCGCCGTCATGCTTTGCGCCAAAATCCAGCGCGGTGATTTGGAATGGCCCCTGCACAATGCCAAAATTGGGGATCACAACTTGCCAATCCACAATCGTGCCAGCAAAGAAATAGCTCCGCATGGTCAGGTCGGTTGCGGCATCCTTGAAAATGCCCTGCCCGCGCAGGCTGGCCGATTTGAGGCCCGCCCCAGCCAGCAATTCGCGCCAGGCACCTGCAGATTCTTGTGAGGTCGCATCCACCGTTTCGGCATTGAATGAAAGTGTGTGGCTGCGAAGCCCCGCCACAGTCACGAAGACACCGGCCCCGGTTGAATCAAGTTTCAGCAAAAGGTCACGGCCTTTTTGGGCTGTCATTGTCGGCTCCTGTTAAAGTGGTTCAGTGGCGGCGCGAAAGCGGAGCACTGCACCAAAATGGTTGGTGGAAATGGATTTGATGGTGTTGGAAAAAATCGCGCGCAGATTGACCAGCTTATGGTCGGTCAAGGTCAAACTTGCATTGTCCAGCGCCAGTTCAATTTCAGTGCAAATATTTTGCGCCAGAGCCCGTGACCGTGCAGAGGTCACCACCTCAAGGCTGATGAAATGTTCATGTGCCTTTTGGTCGATCACGCTCCAGTCGCGTGTTTCTAATCCGGCAAACAGCACATAGGGTGGGTTGGCGCCGCGCGGCACTTCGTCAAAGACATGCGCCCCGCCCAGCAGCGTGGTGAGGGGCGGACGCGCCAGCAATGCCGCGCGCATCGCCTGTTGAACAGCAAGACCAGGGCTCATGTCAGCCTCATGGTGCGGTAAGGTTTCAAGAGCTCGACTGACCCCAATGGCAGGCGGCCCGTCTTCTCATCACCGCGATTGGCAAACCCATCGGCGATGGCAATCAGCATGGCCTGTTTGATCTCGGCTGGCACAGCGTTTGCCGTAGCGCCAAAGCCCATCACCAGCTTGGCTTCAATGCCGTTCACCCGCCGCCCCGGTGTCTGAAACACGCGGCCCCGGCGCAACACAATGCGCTGTGGCAGGCTGGCAAGGTCCAAAAAGTAATGCGCAGGATCAATCGTGGATGGCGTATCATCATCACCATAGGTTTTGATGTCAACGACGCTGCTCAGTGGTTGAAGCGGCACGTCAAAGATGCCGCCTTCCGGCCAGTCATCCAAGAACAATGACCAGTTTTGTTGCATCAAACACAGATCATAGCGTTGCTCAATCATGCGCCGCGCTGTGGTGATCAGTGTACTGATGAATGTATCGTCGTCAGAGTGATAGATGCGCAAATGCGCCTTGGCTTCGGCCAAGTTAAAGGTTTCGCGGAAGGCGGGGTGGTTTGGATCATGGGCATGGGGAAAATCTCAAAGAGAAGCGAATAGTGAACAGCGAATAGGGTAGGAATGAGAAGGTCTTCTTCCCTATTCGCTACTCACTACTCGCTATTTGCTCGCAGAGTTTACGACACGCCGAACTTCAGCAATTTGATCGCGTCAAAGTCCTGCATGCCGCCGCCCACGCGTTTGGTGGTGTAGAACAACACATAGGGTTTGGCGGTGAAGGGGTCGCGCAGAATGCGGGTGCCAACACGGTCCACAATCAAATAGCCGCGTTTGAAATCTCCATAGGCCACCGAGAATGTATCGGTTCCGATGTCGGGCATATATTCGCTTTCCACCACGGGGAAGTTCAGCAGCATGGCGCTGCCATCCGGTGTGGCTGCTGGTTGCCACAAATAATTGCCTTGCCCATCCTTGAATTTGCGGATCGCGGCTTGGGTGGCGCGGCTTACCATAAAGCGGGCATTCGGGCGATAGGCCGCCTTGGTTGCGTAGATCAAATCCACCAGCTTGTCCGTTGGGTTTGTCGCGGCAAAAGCACCTGCCACGCCGGTGGCGATATAGCCGGTGTTGCCCCAGCTCCATGACCCTTGCGCCACTTTGGTGTAATTCAAAATGCCCTTGGGCCGTGTCACGCCATCGCCATTGATGAAAGCGTCGGTTTCCTGTTCGGCGAACACTGTTTCCACTTCTTGCGCCACCCATTGGTCAAGGTTGACGATGGTGTCATCCAGCAGGGCCTGGGTGGCCGCCGGCATGGCATAGAGTTCCATAGTGGGGAATTGCAATTCCGCCAAAGTGGCGGAGTTGGTTTGCGGGCGGTTTGCCGATTCACCCACCCAGCCCGCAGTTAGGCCGTTGGTGTTGAATGGCTTCTTGTAAAGTGTTGCCGAGATCTGGCGCACATCAGCGATCTGGCGCATGGGCGAGGCCTTGGACAGCAAGCGGCCAATGGCGTTTTCCACTTCCGGCGGCACGAGATAGCCACCATCCTGCCCAGAGCCGACCGACATGGCCTTGGCTTCGAGTGATGCCAGGCCATGGGCTTCGCCTTTGCGCACATATTGGTCAAAGGCGCGCTTGTGTTCGGAGGGTTCGGTTTTCACCTCGCCACCCAAGGGCTGGCGGCGCGATTTCAGGATCAGCTCATCCACCGCCTTGTTGATGCGGTCCACCTTTTCCGAGGTGATCACATCGGCGCTCATGCGCTTTTCAATTTGGTCGAGGCGATCATCATTGGCCTCCTTGAAGGCTTCAAATGCCACCATCACGTCGTCATGGTCAGCATTTGAGCTTGCCACTTTGGTTTCCAGATTATCCATGGATCGGTTTAACTCCTTGTTGATTGCGGGCTTGCGGTTTCATAAAAAGTGAGTCCGCCCTTGCCCTAACGCTGGACTTCACAGTGCTCACCCGCGCGCCATCCAGCATTGGAAAGGTGACGAGTGAAATTTCCCAAAGATCGATGGCGGTGAGTGCGCGGGTTTTTGTGGCGCGGTCTTGTCGCGCAGCAATGGTCTTGAAACCGATTGAAAGCCCGTCCAACCCACCCTGCTCCAACAGTGCTAGTAACTCACGTCCGCGCTGCACATTCCGGTTCAGGCGGCCTTGCACATAAAGCCCGCGCTCGGTTTCGTGAATGTCCAGCCACACGCCCACAGGCTCTGCTGGATTATGCTGAAACAGCATGCGGATGTTTTCGGCCCCGCGCTTTTTCAGGCTGGCGGCAAAAGCGCCAGGCATCACCATATCGCCTGCGCCATCGCGCTTGCCGAACAGGCTGGCATAGCCAGCAAACACGCCGGTGCCGGGCCCTGCCGACAATGGCAGTTCCAGCCCGCGCCTCTTGAGACGAAGGGTCATAAATGGATGTTCCTTTGATGTGATTGAGAAGCACTTCATCCTTCCACAACACTTGGGGAAGGTGGATGCGAAGCAGACGGAAGGGGGTGGTTCAACGGATCAAGAAGCTTGTTCCTGCTTTAAACGTCCCCACCCGTCTCGCGTGCCACTCGCCACCCTCCCCAAGAGTTGGGGAGGGATGAAATTATTCGCTACTTCCCATAGCCCACAGCCTGCCGCTTCTCGTCTTCGCTGAGGAAGCTGGCGTCATTCACGCGCTTCCACAGCGCATCACGGTCGTGGGACAGGGCTTCCACCTGGTCGAGGTCATAGCCCAGTCGCAAGTCTGTGCCATAAGGCCGTGCCACACCTGTTTCCAAGGCATCGATCACTTTGCCCAGAAGGGGAATCACGGTTTGCCGCCAGAAGGTGCGGTTGGCTTCGGCATAATTGGCGTAGGTGTTATCACCGGGGATGCCCAGCAACATGGGCGGCACGCCAAAGGCCAAGCCGATTTCACGGGCGGCGGAATTTTTCGCCGAGATGAAATCCATGTCTTTGGGGCTATAGCCCATTTCCTTCCAGTCCAATCCGCCTTCCAGCACCATGGGGCGACCCGCATTGGCTGCACCTTGATAGCTCTGTTCCAGTTCGTCTTTCAGGCGGGCAAATTGTTCGTTCGTCAGTTGCTCATCAGCAGAGGCAAACACCAACGCGCCAGAAGGCCGCGCGGCATTGTCCAACATGGATTTATTCCAGGCGCAGGCGGCATTATGAGTGTCGATGGAGCGTTGTGCTGCTTCCAATGGCGATTGGCCATAATAGTCATCAATGGGGTTAAACAGGCGAATATGCAACACGCGCTCAGCCGGCACCTTGGCACTTGCTCCGTAAACAGAATATTCGAAGTGATCGGGCCAACCATCGCTGCCCGGCACCACACGCATGCGGTCTGGGCGCAGGGCGTTCAGCTGCCGCGGGCGTTCATCCAAACTTGAGATTTCGACATAGGAATTGCCAGCAAGCAACAGATAACAAACAATATTTTCAATCAATTCACGCCCCGTTTGCGCCGGGTTTGGGCGCTGCAAAATGTCCAGCACGGGGTGCTGTTCCAGCTCAACCTTGCCTTGATAGAGCAACAACGGGACTGAGCTTGCGGCTTCCGCAATCATGCGCACACAGCGATAGCTAATGGCATTGCTGGAAAAACCTTCTCGCGCCATCGCGTGATAGTTGCGCGGTGTCCATTGCGCGTGGCCTGACTGATAAAGCGAGATCAGGCTTTGCGCGCTGTGCCTTTTTTGCTCAGGTGCAAAGAGCGATTTGAATTTTGAAAGCATGTTCGTTTTTTTGTTCCATGTTACAAATTGACCAACGTCTCCCTCCCCCTTGTGGGGAGGGATTAAGGGTGGGGGTCGCTCAGGCGAGTAACATTCAAAGCCATAGAAGCATTAGACGTCGGAGTGACCCCCACCCCAGCCCTCCTCACAAGGGGGAGGGGGAAAAACTAAACCATCCGCACCCGCGGGTTCGGTTTTGGCTTCGGCTTCTGCATTAATTCGTGAATGGCCCAGACCAACGCATCCAACCTATCGGGGCTTTTGGTACCTTCCCCAATTGCTGAGCACATTTCATCTTCCATCTCGGCAAACACGCCCACATGGTGCACGCGGCCCTGCTCATACAAAGCCGCAATCGGTTCGGCGCGCGCCTTCTTACCGGTGCTGGCATGAACGGCGCGGAAAGGAATGTTTTTGTTCACTTGCCGCAAAACCTGTTCCACCATAGCCCCACCTTGATTGGTCTCGGCCACGATGCGCGAGGCTTTCATTTCTCGGTGAAGCGCCTCGATCCGCATGGCCCAAGTCAGTGGCTTCACGCCCTGAACAGTGCGATCAGCCAACACATAGAATTCATCCTTGTCATCAACGCCCACACAAACAATGCCGCACGCATTACTGGTCTTGCCCGCCCCTGCTGGCGGGTCCACGCCGATCACGATGCGCTTCAACTCAGGCGCAGCAATGCAGCGCATGTTGTCAATCTGCTCGCGGGTGAACAGCGCATCGGGGTCATCCTCGATCATTTGCCCATCCAGCTCCTGTCGTCCGAGCCGTGTGCCGCCATAGGTCGCTGATACGTGTCTCAGGAATCCGGAGGCCAGGTTCTGGGCATTGTCAAAAGTCGTTGAATGGCTGGTCACTGTGGCGTCATCGGCCAGAATCTTTTTCAGCACGGCGATCGGGCGCGGCGTGGTGGTGATGACTGCCACGGGGTTTTCACCCAATCTCAATGCAAATTGCAGCATATTCCACACCTGTTCGGATTGTTTCCACTTCGCCAGTTCGTCACACCAAGCGGCGTCAAATTGCGGCCCGCGCAAACCGTCAGGCTCTTCAGCGGTGAACACTTGTGCAATCGTGCCATTCGCCCAACTCACCAAGCGCTTTGAAGGTTCAAAAACTGGCAGTTCATCTGCTCCGTGTACGGATAATAACCCCGATTGTCCTTCAATCATCACCAAGCGCGCCTCAGCAAATGTGGGGGCCAATAGTGCAATCCGTTTAGCCTTGTGGCCCCACTCACCCAAGGCAATGGCACGCACCCATTCAGCCCCTGCTCTGGTTTTGCCAGAGCCGCGTCCCCCCAAAATCAGCCAGCGCCGCCAGTGATTTCCGTCTGGCGGCAGTTGGTCATCCCTCGCCCAATAGCGCCAGTCCCGCAGCATCGCCGTCACTTGCCGTTGTTCCAGCGTCTTTACAAATTTCTTCTGGTTCCGTCTGAAGTCTCGCAATGCGTTGCGCAAGGTCTTCACGCTCGGCGGCATCAAGCCTTCTGTTGTCGCGGTTGCGTTGGCTGCGCTGTTTGAGGTCTTTGTGTTCAAGTTCCAAAACCTTTTCCAGAGTGCGCACCAGCGTGTTGGTGGCGCGAATGTCGCGTTCATTGGAGAGGGCAGACACATCTTCGCTGATGTCGTCCAACTCCTTTTCAAGTTTTGAAAGGCGCTTTTGCAAGATCTCTTTGAGGCGTTTCAGGGTTTCGCGCGTACTCTCTGATTTTTGCTTTTGCTTGGCAGCACCGCGCATCACCCAGCCATTGATTTTGGCATGTTTGGTCAGTGCATGAGGTGTCAAGCCAATGGTCTCGGCAATCTGCGCCACGGTTTCCACCGCCTGTTCATAGCGCATGCGAATATGAACCCAAGTCGCCGCATCCGGCGCAGGCTTTGCGTCTTCTGTCATGGTGTCTCGCTTTGGTGAGGGGTAAATGAAGAGGCCTTTTCTCTTGGCCCATTTCTGGAGTGTGACAAGGAATAGCAGGGTCACCGTACGCTGTCAAGCGCTTTTTTCCTATCATAGTAATTATTTTTTAAGTGAGGCGCAGCATTGCAAGATAAGTTATTGTTTCATCATGGACATTCGGCAATTACAATATTTGGCGGCCTTGGCACGCGAAAAGCATTTCACCCGGGCGGCGGCGGCCTGCAATGTCACCCAGCCCACTCTATCTGGCCGCATTCGCCAATTGGAACAGGAACTTGGCGTGCCGATTGTGGAGCGTGGCCAGCGCTACATCGGTTTGACGCCGGAGGGTGATCGGGTTTTGAAATGGGCGCATCTCATTTTGGACAATTGGCAAAATCTTCAGCAAGAGCTGGTGCAAATCAAAGGCAAGAAGGGCGAGCTGGTGGGCCGCATGGTGTTGGGCGTTATTCCTTCAGCACTCCCGATGGCCTCTTTCCTCACCAAGGCGATGAATGCCATGCACCCGGCGGTCGATTTCACCATCCTGTCGCATAGCTCGGAAGAAATCATCCGTGCACTGAATGATTTTTCGATCGAGGCCGGCATCACCTATCTGGACAATGAACCCGTTGAAGGTTTGATGGCGGTGGAGCTTTACCGTGAAAATTACTGCCTGTTCATTTCGTCCGCGCATGAATATGCGTCGCGAGATCACGTCACCTGGTTTGAAGCCGCGCAGCAGCCACTGGCGCTTCTCACCCCCAATATGCAGAACCGCCGGATCATTGACCGCGCCTTTGCCGCCGCCAAGGTTCATCCCTCGCCCCGGCTTGAAACCAATTCGATTCTCAATCTCATGTCGTCTGTGCGCTCCATGGGCCTCTGCTCGATCATGCCAGATTATTTCAAGAATGTGGTGGGCGCCTTGGAGGATGTTGTGGCCATTCCACTGGTCGAGCCCAAAGTTTCCCATGCCGTTGGGCTGGTTGCGGTGGACCGTGACCCCCTCTCCCCCACCATTGCTGCTCTTTTTGCTGCTGCGAAGAACTTCAAAGTTCATTGAGCGTGTCAATGGTTTGATAGGCGTAGCCAATTGGCAAAGGCAGCGGGCCTGACCTATGCTCAGCCATGGCAAAGAAATCCGTCGTCACCGATCTCACCTTCGGCAAGTCCGATCCCGCAACGCCGATTTGCGCAAAGCATGGCAACAGGCCTGATGCGCTTCTCGAAATCTTGCATGATGTGCAGCATGAGCTGGGCCATGTGCCGGAAACTTCGCTGCCCTTCATCGCCCATGCGCTGAACCTGTCACGCGCTGAAGTTTACGGCGTGGCCACTTTCTATCATGATTTTCACATGAAGCCCACGGGCAAGCATGTGATCAAGATTTGCCGCGCTGAAGCCTGCCAGAGTGCCGGCGGATTTGCCGTGATCGCTGCTCTGGAAAAAACTCTGAACATCAAACTGGGTGAAACCACGCCGGATGGGCGGGTGACGCTGGAAGCGGTATATTGTTTGGGCTTGTGCCCCATGGGCCCTGCTGCGCTGATTGACGATCAACCCAAAGCCGCACTCAAAGCCCATGCTGTTGAAGCTCTCGTCAAGGAACTCGCATAATGGTCAAGATTTTTGTTCCCCGCGATATGCTGGCTGTCGCCTTGGGCGCAGATCAGGTGGCAGCGGCTATTGCCAAACAGGCTCAAGTTGAAAATATCAGTGTACAGATCATTCGCAACTCATCGCGCGGCATGGCTTGGCTTGAACCCTTTGTTGAGGTTGAAACCGCAAAAGGCCGCGTGGGCTATGGCGGTGTGAAGGTGGCTGATGTGGCAGGCCTGTTTGCCGCCAAGTTTTTCGAAGCGGGCGAACATAAGCTGGGCCATGGGCTGGTTGAAGAGATTCCATTCCTCAAAAATCAAGAGCGCCTGACCTTTGCCCGCGCCGGCATCACCGATCCTGTGTCGCTGTCTGATTATATGGCCCATGGCGGCTATGAAGGTTTGAAAAAGGCGTTGGCCCTATCCGGCGCTGACATCGTTAAGGAAGTCACTGAGTCGGGTTTGCGTGGCCGCGGCGGTGCGGGCTTTCCCACCGGCATCAAGTGGAAGACCGTGCATGATGCCAAGGCCGATCAGAAATATGTGTGCTGCAATGCCGATGAAGGTGACTCCGGCACATTTGCTGACCGCATGGTGATGGAGGGTGACCCCTTCCTGCTCATCGAAGGCATGACTATTGCTGGCATCGCGTCAGGCGCCACCAAAGGCTATATTTATTGCCGCTCGGAATATCCCTTCGCCATCACCGCACTGAAGGAAGCCATAGCTGTTGCCACAGCAGCGAACTGGCTTGGACAGAATATTCAGTCCACGGAGCATTCTTTCCACCTCGAAGTGCGGCGTGGTGCGGGGGCTTATATTTGCGGTGAAGAAACCGCAATGCTGGAAAGCCTGGAAGGCAAGCGCGGCATGGTGCGCGCCAAGCCGCCCATCCCCGCGCTTGTCGGCCTTTTCGGCAAGCCCACCATCATCAACAATGTGCTGTCTTTTTGCGCTGTACCATTCATCATGGCCAAGGGGGCCAAGGCCTATGCCGAATTTGGAATGGGCCGTTCGCGCGGCACCATGCCCTTCCAGCTGGGCGGCAATCTGAAGCGCGGCGGCATTGTGGAAAAAGCTTTTGGCATCACCTTGCGCGAATTGGTCGAAGGTTTTGGCGGCGGGCCTTACATGGGCAAAAAGCTGCGGGCTGTCCAAGTGGGCGGACCACTCGGCTCTTATCTCTCTGCCGATGAACTCGACATCAAGATGGATTACGAAACGCTCGCCGCCCAAGGGGCCATGTTGGGCCATGGCGGCATTGTAGTGTTTGACGCTTCGGTGAACATGGCCACGCAAGCGCGCTTCGCCATGGAGTTCTGTGCCATTGAATCCTGCGGCAAGTGTACGCCCTGCCGCATTGGCTCTACGCGCGGTGTTGAAACCATCGACAAGATTGTGGCTGGAACCAACCGAGAGGCCAACGCCCTCGTTCTGGAAGATTTATGTACCACGATGACGGATGGCTCACTCTGCGCCATGGGGGGCCTCACCCCCATGCCGGTGATGAGCGCGTTCAAAAAATTCCCTGAAGATTTTGGTCTGGCCACACATAAGCAGGCCGCAGAATGAGAAGCTCTCACACAAACTATTGCCCACCCTTCTCCCCTTGTGGGAGAAGGTGGCGCGTAGCGCCGGATGAGGGGTCCGCGCGCTCCAACGTCAATCCTTCGCTTCTTGTTACCATCCACCCCCTCTTCCGTCTCGCGCTTTGCGCGATCCACCTTCTCCCTCAAGGGGAGAAGGATAAATTTATTTGTGAGGTTACCCCATGCTGATCAAAGAAACTGATTTCGGAACCCCCAAGTCTGAATCCAAAGCCATGGTCACGCTGGAGATCGACGGTCATTCCATCACGGTGCCGGAAGGCACATCCATTATGCGGGCTGCGATGGAGCTGGGCACCAAGATCCCCAAGCTGTGCGCCACGGACTCGTTGAACTCTTTCGGCTCCTGCCGTTTGTGCCTTGTGGAAATTGAGGGCCGCAAAGGCACGCCTGCCTCTTGCACCACGCCTGTTGCCCCCGGCATCAAAGTGAAAACCCAATCAGACCGTTTGGGCAATTTGCGCCGCGGTGTGATGGAGCTTTATATTTCAGATCACCCGCTGGATTGCCTGACCTGTGCCGCCAATGGCGATTGCGAATTGCAGGACATGGCAGGTGCTGTGGGCCTGCGCGATGTGCGCTATGGCTATGAGGGCGATAATCATATTTCGGCCAAGCGCGCGGGCGGGGAAGAAAATTTCCGCTTCAAGGCCAAGGACGACTCCAACCCCTATTTCACCTTTGATCCGGCCAAGTGCATCGTGTGCTCGCGCTGCGTGCGCGCCTGCGAAGAGGTGCAAGGCACATTTGCGCTTACTATTGATGGGCGTGGCTTTGCCTCCCATGTTTCCGCCGGCATGGATGAAGGCTTCATGGCTTCGGAATGCGAGTCCTGCGGCGCTTGTGTGCAAGCCTGCCCCACGGCCACACTCACTGAAAAATCAGTGATCGCCAAAGGTCAGCCTGAACACAGCGTAGTCACCACTTGCGCCTATTGTGGCGTGGGCTGTTCCTTCAAGGCCGAAATGAAGGGTGATGAAGTGATCCGCATGGTGCCCTATAAGGATGGCGGCGCGAATGAAGGGCACTCCTGCGTCAAGGGTCGCTTTGCCTGGGGCTATGCCACGCATAAAGATCGCATCACCAAGCCGATGATCCGTACACGGATCACTGACCCGTGGAAGGAAGTGAGCTGGGATGAGGCGATCACCTATGCCGCAGAAGGCTTCAAGGCGATCCAGAAAAAATATGGCCGCACCTCTATTGGCGGCATCACCTCCTCACGCTGCACCAATGAAGAAGTTTATGTGGTGCAGAAAATGATCCGTGCGGCATTCGGCAATAACAACACCGACACATGCGCGCGCGTGTGCCATTCGCCCACGGGTTACGGCTTGTCCAAAACCTTTGGCACATCAGCCGGCACGCAAGATTTCAAATCGGTTGCCAAGTCTGATGTGATCATGGTGATCGGGGCCAACCCCACGGATGGCCACCCGGTTTTCGCCTCGCGCATGAAGAAGCGTTTGCGCGCAGGCGCCAAGTTGATTGTGGTAGATCCACGCCGCACAGATTCTGTGCGCTCACCCCATATTGAAGCCAGCTATCATTTGCCTTTGCGCCCCGGTACCAATGTGGCCGTGATCAATGCCATGGCCCATGTGATCCTGACCGAAGGTTTGGAGAAGAAGGATTTCATCGCTGAACGCTGTGATCCTGTTGAGTTCAAGCGCTGGATGGATTTCATCCGCGAAGAACGCAACTCACCAGAAGCACTCGAAACGGAGACAGGTGTAAACCCTGAAGACGTGCGTGCCGCTGCCCGCCTGTTTGCCACGGGTGGCAATGGCGCCATTTATTATGGCCTTGGCGTAACTGAGCACAGCCAAGGTTCCACCATGGTCATGGGCATTGCCAATCTCGCCATGCTCACCGGCAATATTGGGCGCGAAGGTGTGGGTGTGAATCCACTGCGGGGCCAGAACAATGTGCAGGGCTCTTGCGACATGGGTTCATTCCCCCATGAATTGCCGGGTTATCGCCACGTGTCAGATAATGCCGTACGTGACATGTTCAACAAGGTGTGGAATGTCGAGGTGGATTCTGAACCCGGCCTTCGCATCCCCAATATGTTCAGCGCGGCAGTAGAAGGCACGTTCAAGGGCATGTATGTTCAGGGCGAAGATATTGCCCAGTCAGACCCCAACACCCATCATGTGGAAGCTGCGCTTAGCAATCTTGATATGTTGGTGGTGCAGGATTTGTTCCTGAATGAAACCGCAGCATTCGCACATGTGTTTCTACCCGGAACATCCTTCCTCGAAAAAGATGGCACCTTCACCAATGCTGAGCGCCGCATCAACCGCGTGCGCCAGGTGAAGGCACCGATGCAAGGCAAGCATGAATGGCAAGTGGTGTGTGATCTGGCCAAGGCCATGGGCTATGACATGAGCTACAACAACGCTGCCGAAATTATGGATGAGATTGCGCTGCTCACGCCCACATTTGCCGGTGTATCTTTCAAGAAACTTGAAGAAATGGGATCCTTGCAATGGCCTTGCAATGACAAAGCGCCCAATGGCACGCCGATGATGCATATGAATGGTTTTGTGCGCGGGCTGGGGCGGTTTATGATCACAGAATATGTGCCCACACCAGAACGCGCCAACCGCGATTTCCCATTGATCCTCACCACGGGGCGCATTCTCTCGCAATATAATGTGGGCGCGCAAACCCGGCGCACGGAAAACTCACAGTGGCACGCCGAAGATGTGTTGGAAATCCACCCCCATGATGCTGAGTTGCGCGGCATCAAAGATGGCTCGATGGTGTCCCTCACCAGCCGTATTGGGGGCACAGGGCTTCGTGCCGTGATCAGCGAGCGTATGCCGCAGGGTGTGGTTTACACAACGTTCCATCATCCAGTTTCAGGGGCCAATGTGGTGACAACCGAAAATTCGGATTGGGCCACCAACTGTCCGGAATATAAGGTGACGGCAGTCCAAGTGCGCCCCTCCAACCAGCCCTCAGAATGGCAGAAGGATTGGGAAGTCCGCGAAGATGAAAACAAGCGGATTGCGGCGGAGTGAAAGCGAGCACACACTCGTCCTTCCCCCGTGAGGGGAAGGTGGCGCGCAGCGCCGGAAGGGGTGAGCCACTGCACGTACCCCCTCCGTCACTTCGTGACACCTCCCCCTCACGGGGGGAGGATGAAGAGCAGCATTCGGTGGAGGCACGTGGGACGATTGATGGGAGCGCCACCACCTGGCTCCTCCCCGAAGAAGTGCCTGTGGCCATAATGCTCAACTCACAGTCTTATGCCGTGATGATGGCCACGCCAGCTGACCTCGAAGATTTTGCCGTTGGTTTTGCCCTTTCAGAAGGCTTGGTCGCCCATGCCAGCCACGTGGCCAATGTTTTGGCCATGCCATCGGGTGATGGCTTTTCTGTTGATCTTGCGATTGATGAAGACCATTTGATCCGTACACGGATGGTCAAACGTTCTATGGAAGGCCGTGTGGGGTGTGGGTTGTGCGGCATCGAAGAATTGGCGGATGCTATTCGTATGCCGCAGAGTGTTCTCAAGGGTTCTTGTATTTTACCTGCCGCTATGGCCAAGGCGTTTGAAGCTTTGCCTGGTTTTCAACCGATGAATGCCGTGAATCGCACGGTGCATGCCGCCGCATGGTGCAACGAAGCGGGAAATATTCTCTTGGGCCGCGAAGATGTGGGCCGGCACAATGCACTTGATAAATTGATCGGGGCTATGGCGCGTGGCCATATCACTCCTGACCACGGATTTGTGCTGATGTCTTCACGTTGTTCATTTGAGTTGGTGCAGAAATGCGCCACAGTCGGGATTTCAGCTCTGGCTACCATTTCTGCCCCCACGGCGCTGGCGCTGAAGCTGGCGCGTCAGGCGCATTTGCAACTTGCTGCGCTGTCCAAACACGGCATTATGATTTTTGATGGAGAGACTGATGGAAACGTCTGACATTGTTCGCATGGCCAACCAGATTGCGGCCTTTTTCAAATCCTATGGTCCAGAAGAAGGCACCAAGGAAATTGCCGCCCATATCAATAATTTTTGGGAGCCGCGCATGCGCCAGCATTTCTTTTCATATTTGGCGCAAGGTGGAAAGTCATTGGACCCGATGATCCTCGCCTCCGTGCCGCTGATCCGCAAAGCCGCGGATCACAACGCCCATCAAGGCGCCTTGCCGAAGCATGGCGAAGAGAGTTGAGGTCATTTCCCTCCCCCTTGTGGGGAGGGATTAAGGGTGGGGGTCGCTCAGGCTTAAACCGCAGTGAGCGAAACAGAATGTTGAAAATTTGAGCGACCCCCACCCCTGCCCTCCCCACAAGGGGGAGGGGGATTCCTGACTACATTCCCTCAATCTCCTGCGCCACCAACTCCTGCAACGCCCATAAATTCCTGTCGTGAATGCCCAACTGCTCCAAGTGACTCACGGTGTTGAACAAATATTCCGCCCCCGTGCCCCAATGTCCCGCGGCGCGGGACAAAATATGCGCCACTTCCGGCAATGGTTTCTTGCCAACATAGCGCTCGCCGCTGCGGCTGGATACAAAGGCCATCGCCTTCACCTCCGTTCCATCTGCCTCCACCGTCACAATGCGCGGCATGTTGGTGGGCGGCTTGTTGGTCATCTCGCGCTCCAGCAGCCGCTTGATTTGGGCAGGTTTGCCATGGGGTGGCAATTCATAGACCACGCCCTTGCAACTGCCGCCACGATCCAGCGCCATCATCAGGCCGGGGAAAGCTCTGGTGCCGCGCCAGCGTTCAATCTTCATGCAGAAGCTGCGGTGCCAACCATGCAGCGTGGCGTGACTTTGACCCATGTGATCAAACTCCGGCTTCCAGATCAAAGAGCCATAGGCAAAGACGCGCAGAGGTGCATCGCCCAGTGTTTGCAATAAATCATCCGTCCACTGAGCATAATCAGCTTCATCCATTTGCAGCAAATGTGGGCGCGGGCCTTCATCTGGCTCTGTGCGTTGCACCTTGGCCACCATGGCCGCCGTCAATTTCATCTCGCTCATTTGATCAGCATCACAAAGGGCTCATCCACCGCGCGGCTTAGTAATTTCCGGTAGACGGCAAACATAGGTGCTTCCGAATCAATTTTACCAAAGGCCACAGAGTCACCAAAGTTTTTGACAGGTGCCAAAACCAATGGCGTGGAAACAGGCGTGAGCTGTGTGCCTCTGCCTGATTGCAGCGTGGTGATGAGGCCATACATCTCGCCCGAAATCATGGGGCGCGACAGCAGGATCATGCGGTATTGGCCCTGCTTGTTGGTGACGAGATAAATATAGCCCGATTGATGGGGAACAGAAACCGCACCATCCTGTTTGAACTGCGAGTCCAACCGCTCAGACTCGCGGAAAGCCAGATGGGAGAGCGCCTTGTCCCAGCGAATTTCAGTGAGATAAGCATAAATGGCGTTGGGATCGCTGAAAGACGCCCGCAAGGTGAGGTAATCACCCTCCAGCCAACTCACAGCGGGGCGGGAATAAGACCCCAGAGAATCCGGGGCCAAGGCAGCTTCACCGTTGGTAGGCTTGGCTTTGCGCAGCTGATG
>JAGWUY010000133.1 GCA_028868255.1 Alphaproteobacteria bacterium
CTTCAATGTTTTCTGGTGGCCAATTGGTCACTTCCATGCCGAGATGGAGACCCATTTGCGCCAGAACTTCCTTGATTTCATTGAGCGACTTACGACCAAAGTTTGGTGTCCGCAGCATCTCAGCTTCTGACTTCTGGATCAGATCACCGATATAAACGATATTATCGTTCTTGAGGCAGTTAGCTGAGCGCACAGAAAGCTCAAGCTCATCAACCTTCTTGAGCAAGGCCGCGTTGAACGGCAGCTCAGAACGCACTTCTTCAGCAACGGCAGCTGATGGTTCGCTGAAGTTGATGAACACCGAGATTTGGTCCTGCAGAATGCGAGCAGCATAAGCCACAGCATCTTCAGGCGAAACAGCGCCATTGGTTTCAACAGTCATCACCAACTTGTCATAATCCAAGATTTGGCCTTCGCGGGTGTTCTCCACGCGATAAGATACGCGGCGCACTGGCGAATAAATCGAATCGATCGGAATTAAACCAATGGGTGCATCTTCTGCACGGTTGCGATCAGCGGCCACATAGCCTTTGCCATTGTTCACCGTGAATTCCACACGCAATTCAGCACCATGATCTAGCGTGCAGATCACGTGTTCAGGGTTGAGAATTTGCACATCAGCCGTTTGCTGAATGTCGCCCGCCTTCACAACGCCGGGGCCTTCCTTCTTCAGCGTCAGGCGCTTTGGGCCTTCCGCGTGCATGACGAAAGCAATTTCCTTGATGTTCATAATCATGTCGGTCACGTCTTCACGCACACCGGCGATGGATGAGAACTCATGCAACACGCCGTCAATCTGCACCGAGGTGACGGCAGCACCCTGAAGCGACGACAAAAGAATGCGGCGCAGCGCATTGCCCAACGTGGTGCCGAAACCGCGTTCTAGCGGCTCAGCAACGACGGTCGCAAAACGTTTCTTGTCCTTGCCGGATTGAATATCAATCTTGCTTGGGCGGATCAGTTCTTGCCAGTTCTTTTGGTTGACCTGCATGTTCATATTCCCGTTAGCCTCCAGAAGATCACTCTTCCAAATTGGGTTATTAGTTGGCGGCGCGAGAAAAGCCGCGCCACAATGAAAGTTTTAGACGCGGCGCTTCTTGGGCGGACGGCAGCCATTGTGCGGGATCGGAGTGATATCGCGGATCGATGTCACTTGCAGGCCTGCAGCCTGCAACGCGCGCAACGCTGATTCACGTCCTGAGCCCGGACCGGTCACTTCCACTTCAACAGTGCGCATGCCGTGTTCGATAGCAGCTTTGGCAACCTGCTCACCTGCCAGCTGAGCCGCATATGGTGTTGATTTGCGTGAGCCCTTGAAGCCCATCTTGCCTGCTGAAGCCCAGCAAATCGAATTGCCCTGCACATCGGTGATGGTGATCATAGTGTTGTTGAATGATGCATTCACATGCACCATGCCAGACGACACGTTTTTGCGTTCTTTACGGCGCGCACGCCCTGCTTCTTTTGCCATAATCTTTATGCCTTATTTCTTCTTGCCAGCGATGGCTTTAGCGGGGCCCTTGCGGGTGCGAGCATTGGTATGCGTGCGTTGACCACGAACCGGCAGACCCTTGCGGTGGCGCAAACCACGGTAGCAGCCAAGATCTGTCAAACGCTTGATGTTGACAGAGATTTCGCGGCGCAAATCGCCTTCGACTGTATAGTCGCGGTCAATGATTTCGCGGATTGCCAGAATTTCGGCATCCGAGAGTTCATTCACGCGCTTGGCAGCCGGAATCTTCACTTCATCGCAAATGATTTTGGAATTCTTAGGTCCAATGCCATTGATGTAGCGCAGCGCGATTTCAACGCGCTTACCAGTTGGAATATTGACACCAGCTATACGGGCCACAGGTAATCTCCTAATAAATTCAAGGGTTTATTGCCCTTGTTTAGAACCAGTTTCGTCGTTTTGTTATAATCAACAAAGATATGGGGCCACGCCCGGAGAGGGTATTCCTCCCCACGCTAGCCCAACATCCGACTAAGAATGGCGTGTCATTAGAGTGGAATCGCAAGCGCGTCAACCCGAATGAGCAAGCTTTCTAAGCCTTTAGTTGCCTCAGCACGGCTTCCATCTCGCGGGTAACATCCGCAATGTCGGCCATACCGTCGATCACATGCAAATTTCCCTGCCCGCGATAATAATCTACGAGCGGAGCCGTCTGCTTGTTGTAAACCTGAAGGCGGTCACGCACCGTCTTCTCATTATCATCTGGGCGACGCGTAAACTCGGTCGAGCCACATTTATCGCACACCCCAAGCCTTTTTGGCTTGGCAAATTCTTCATGATAGCCGGTGCCGCATTTGGCGCAGGTAAAACGCCCCGTGATGCGCTTCACCAAGGCTTCGTCATCGACTTTCATTTCGATCACGGCATTGATCTTCTGGCCTTTGGAAGCCAAAAGCTTGTCCAGCGCCGCGGCCTGTGCCGTGGTGCGCGGGAAGCCGTCAAAGATCACACCCTTCTGCACATCTGGCATATCGAGACGTTCAGAAACAATGCCGATCACAATGTCATCTGACACCAGTTCGCCGCGATCCATAACAGCCTTTGCCTTGAGACCAATCTCGGTGCCTGCATCTTTGGCAGCGCGCAACATATCGCCGGTCGACAACTGCTTTAATCCATGCCCCTGCTCAAGAATCTTGGCTTGCGTGCCTTTGCCAGCACCGGGAGGACCCAGCAGAATCAAGTTCATTTGCGGCCACCGCGCAAGTTAGCTTTCTTCATCAGTTTCTCATACTGCTGTGACAGCAAATGACCCTGAATTTGCGCAACAGTGTCTAATGTCACAGTAACGACGATAAGCAGTGACGTTCCGCCGAAATAGAATGGAATGCCCGAATAAGCCACCAGCAATTCTGGGATCAAACAGATGATGACGATATAGATCGCGCCAAGCACTGTAACACGCGTCAGAATACGATCAATGAATTCAGCTGTCTGCTCACCGGGGCGAATGCCCAGAATAAAGCCGCCAGACTTCTTCAAGTTCTCAGCCGTTTCTTTGGTGTTGAACATGATCGAAGTGTAGAAGAAACAGAAAAATACAATCAAAGCCGCATACAGAATAAGGAACAGAGGTTTACCATGGCCCAGCAAAGCCGTGGCTTGGTTCAACCAATCTGGCCCCTTGCCTGCGGAGAAATTGGCAACAGTCAAAGGCAAGAGAAGCAAAGACGATGCAAAGATCGGCGGAATAACACCCGATGTGTTCAGCTTCAAAGGAAGGTGAGAACTTTCAGCCTGGGTGATCCGCATACCCATTTGGCGCTTGGGATATTGGATCAACAGACGGCGCTGCGCCCGCTCAAAGAACACGATGAAAGCGACAACCGCAATCGCCATTACCAAAATGGCCATAATCAAAAGTGGAGACATTTGCCCCGTGCGGCCCAATTCCAACATACCGGCAACAGCGGAAGGAAGATTAGCCACAATGCCCGAGAAAATGATCAGAGACGTGCCATTGCCAATGCCGCGTGCGGTGATCTGCTCACCCAGCCACATCAAAAACACAGTGCCGCCTGTTAGCGTGATAACAGTCGTCGCGATAAAGAACGGCCCCGGAGTGAGCACCAGCCCCCCTCGCCCCTCAAGGCCCACAGCAATGCCATAAGCCTGCAAGGCAGCCAGAATCACTGTGCCATAGCGTGTGTATTGATTGATTTTCTTACGACCCGACTCGCCTTCTTTTTTCAAAGCTTCGAGATGGGGCGAAACCGTCGTCATCAACTGCATGATGATCGAGGCTGAAATATAAGGCATGATATTGAGCGCGAAAATGGCCAAACGGCCAAGCGCACCACCGGCAAGCCCGTTCACCCACCCCAATATGCCAGAGGCATTTTGAGCGGCAAACTTGGCCACTTCGGCAGTATCAATGCCTGGAATGGGAATATAGGAACCAAGGCGATAGACGATCAAGGCACCGAGCGTAAACCACAGGCGCTTTTTCAAATCTTCCGATTTGCCCAGCGAACTGAAATTAATATTAGCCGCAAGTTGTTCAGCTGCTGATGCCATGTTCTATCCTCTGTTCAATGTCGCTCCTCCATATGGGGTACGACAGGTGAACCATCAACCTTTGGCCTTTGCTTCGGCCTTAGGTTCATCAACGCGCGAAACTTTCACGCTGCCGCCTGCCTTCTCAACGGCGGCAATTGCGCCCTTGGTGGCATAAAACACTTCAAATGCAACCTTGGCCTTGATGTCTGCATTGCCGATCAGGCGAACGCCGCCAGATTCAAGCTTGGTGATCACACCAGCTGCATAGAGCGAAGCACCCGTTACAGCGGCCTTCACATCAAGCGTTTTGGCTTCAATGGCAGCGGCCACACGCGCCAGATTCACTTCATTGTAAGGCACTGCATTTGGCTTGTTGAAGCCGCGCTTAGGCAAACGACGATAAATCGGCATCTGACCGCCTTCGAAGCCGGCCTTTGCGCCGCCTTTACGTGCAGTTTGGCCTTTACCACCGCGACCACCCGTCTTGCCTGTGCCAGAGCCCAGACCACGGCCAATACGCTTTGGTTCTTTTTTCGCGCCGGGATTATCAGCAATCTCATTCAATTTCATAATCAGAATTCCTTAAACTTATTCGACCACGCGAACGAGATGGGCAACCTTGGCAATCATGCCGCGCAACGCAGGTGTATCAACCAAGGTTGAACGACGACGGATGCGGTTCAAACCCAAACCGATGAGCGTTGCACGCTGATCAGCAGGACGACGCTGTGGGCTGGCATATTGTTCCAGAGTGATGGTCTTGCCCGAAGCTGCTTTAGCCATTTGAATATTCCTTAAACCTTAGTCCGAAACCACTTCAGTGGTGCGGTTGCTCAAAATTTCGCTCACCTTCTTGCCACGGCGGCTGGCAACTGAGCGTGGGCTCACCTGCTTTTTCAGCGCTTCGAATGTGGCGCGAACCATGTTGTATGGATTCGACGAACCAGTGGACTTTGCCACCACGTCAGCCATGCCAACAGATTCAAACACAGCGCGCATCGGGCCACCGGCGATAACACCAGTACCAGCAGGAGCTGTACGCAGCACGACTTTGCCAGCGCCCCAACGACCATTAACGTCGTGATGCAAGGTACGGCCTTCACGCAGCGGCACACGGATTAAGGCGCGTTTTGCACCTTCAGTGGCCTTGCGCACAGCTTCTGGCACTTCACGGGCTTTGCCGTGGCCAAAACCTACGCGGCCTTTTTGATCACCAACCACAACCAGTGCAGCAAAACCGAAGCGCTTACCGCCCTTCACCACCTTTGCCACGCGGTTGATGTGAACCAACTTGTCGGTAAACTCAGAATCCCGCTCTTCACGGTTATCTTTGCGCTCACCACGTTCGGCACGTTCTTTAGCCATGTTGCTTTTCGTCCGTTACAATTAAAATTGAAGTCCACCAGCGCGCGCCGCGTCGGCCAAAGCCTTGACGCGACCGTGGTAGATATATCCGCCGCGATCAAACACAACGTCCTTGATGCCAGCTTTCACAGCGCGTTCGGCAATCAACTTGCCGATGGCCTCTGCGGCAGCCTTGTCAGCACCGGTTTTCTTGGCGTTCACGAAGCCCTCTTCCAATGTGGAAGCTGCAGCAACGGTCACACCCTTGGTGTCGTCAATGATCTGAGCATAAATGTTCTTGGAGGAACGGAACACCGAAAGACGGGGCCGCCCATTCTCGCGCTTTGCCAATGTCTTGCGAACACGGGCCTTGCGGAGCTTCATAGCTGATGCGTTGTTTGCCATATCTCTGTTCCGTTACTTCTTCTTGCCTTCCTTGCGGAAGATGTGTTCGCCAGCATATTTCACGCCCTTGCCCTTGTAGGGCTCTGGTCCGCGATACTCACGAATTTCTGCGGCCACCTGGCCAACACGCTGCTTGTCGATGCCGCTGATTACGATTTCAGTGGGCTTCGGAACCTTGATTTCGATTCCGGCAGGCACTTCATAGTTCACATCATGGCTATAGCCAAGATTGAGCTGCAAAACCTTGCCATTCAGCGCAGCGCGATAACCCACGCCGTTGATTTCAAGTGACTTGGTGAACCCCGTGGTCACACCAACCATCATGTTGGAAACCAGTGTGCGAGACATGCCCCAAGACGAACGTGCTAGCTTGGTTTGATCCTTGGGATCAACCTTCACGCCATCTTCTTGCATCTTCACCAAAACCATCTCATTGAGAACAGTTTTCAGTTCGCCCTTTGGGCCCTTGACGCTAACCTGCTGCCCATTGATCGTGGTGGTCACACCAGCGGGAACGGGAACTGCTTTTTTGCCAATACGAGACATTGTTTCTACCTCAGAACACTGTGCACAGCACTTCGCCGCCAACATTCTGGGCGCGAGCTTCTGAATCCGACATCACGCCCTTTGGCGTCGACAGGATAGAGATGCCCA
>JAGWUY010000134.1 GCA_028868255.1 Alphaproteobacteria bacterium
GGTTTGGGCCCCGGTGGCAAAGGCTCGAACCAAGCTGTTGCTGCTGCGCGAGCAGGCGCAAATGTCACCTTCATCACCAAATTGGGCAAGGATAATTTTGGCGATGCCGCTTTGGCCATGTATGCCAAAGAGGGTGTGGAGGCACTCGCCCCTCAAGACCCTAATAATTCTACAGGTGCGGCTTATATTTTTGTGCAGGAAGTCACGGGCAGCAATGCCATCATCGTGGTGCCAGGTGCCGCGGGCACCATTTCAGTTGCCGATGTAGAGGCTAATGCCGATGCCATTAAGAGTGCCAAGATTTTTATGACGCAACTGGAACAACCAATTCCCGCTGCCACGCGCGCACTGGAAATTGCCAGAGCCGCAGGTGTAACAACAATTTTCAATCCTGCCCCCGCAGCACCGCTGGATGATTCAATTTATAAACTCTGCGATTACGTCACGCCGAATGAATCCGAAGCCTCGATGTTGTCGGGTGTGACAGTGACAGATCTCGAGAGCGCGCGCGCCGCCGCCAATGTGCTGCTCAACAAAGGGGCAGGGGCGGTATTGATCACCTTGGGTGGCCAGGGTTCATTGCTGCACACACGCGAAATGTCAGTCCACATTCCCATTTTCAGGGCAGGCAAAGTGGTGGATACCACAGGTGCAGGTGATGCATTTAACGGAGGCTTTGCTGCCGCATTGGCAAGGGGCGAAAGCCCGCAGAATGCTGCGCGTTTCGGCAGTGCCACCGCAGGAATCTCCGTTACAAGACCTGGCACAGCCCCGTCAATGCCCGCATGGCAAGAGGTCAATGCGTTGCTGGCTAGCGCTTAGCCCTTGAAACATTTGAATATGAACATTATGTAACCATTGAATTCCAACTTTCGCAGGGGCAGTAGACGCGTGCTTGAACAGATAATGGCGCCAGACGCGCTGATCGCATTTTTTAAAGTTGTTATGATTGATCTGGTTTTGGCGGGAGACAACGCCATTGTTATTGGCATGGCCGCTGCTGGCCTTCCCAAGGATCAGCGCGCCAGAGCCATTCTCGTTGGCATCATCGCCGCCACTGTCTTGCGCATCATATTCGCTCTGTTGACAACTTACTTGATGCAAATCACGGGCCTCATTCTCGCAGGTGGTATCCTGCTGCTCTGGGTATGCTGGAAAATGTGGCGGGAGCTTCGAGATTCAGCCCATTCCAACGAGGGATTGGAGACAGTCACCAATGAGGACGTAGACCACGATGGAACGGTCGCCGGTCACGCCAACAGAAAAACATTTTCGCAGGCCGCATGGCAAATTGTGGTTGCTGATATTTCAATGTCGCTCGACAACGTATTGGCTGTTGCAGGTGCTGCACGCGAACACCCGTGGGTGCTTGTGTCTGGCCTCGCATTGTCCATCGCCTTGATGGGCCTCGCTGCATCCTTTGTTGCCAAGCTCTTGGGCCGTTACAAGTGGATTGCCTATGTTGGCTTTGCCATAATCCTCTATGTAGCCGTTGAAATGATTTATCGCGGCGGCCTCGAAGTTTGGCCGCACGTGATGGGTTAAAGCGTTTTGGCTTTCTCTGGAAAGCCAAAATCGCATGTGGTGCGGAGTTGAATTTGGTTTCCGAATCTAACCCAACAGCTTCCGCACAGCAGTCTTCCAACCCGCATATTTCGCTTCGCGAAGTGCGGGTTTCATTTTGGGTTTGAACTGCTTTTCGCGTTTCCAACTCTTGGCGAATTGTGCGGGCGGTGGCAAAAGCCCCGCTTGCAAGCCTGCCAGATAGGCGGCACCCAAGGCTGTGGTCTCAAGGTTTTTGGGCCGGTCCACGGGCGCATCCAAAAGATCGGCCAAAGTTTGCATGGTGAAGTCGGAGGCCGTCATGCCACCATCCACGCGCAAGACCGTCTTACTGTCATGGCCCCAATCGCTTTTCATGGCTTCGAGCAAATCGCGGGTTTGATAACACACCGCCTCCAGAGCTGCCTTGGCCAATTCTTTCTTGGTCGTGCCCCGCGTCAGGCCAAACAGCGCACCGCGCGCCTCAGCATTCCAGTAAGGTGCGCCAAGCCCCACAAAGGCTGGCACCAGATAAACCTGTTGCGCAGGGTCTGCCGCCTCCGCCAGCTTGCCGGATTCCGAGGCCTTGTCGATCACCTTCAGGCCATCGCGTAACCATTGAACGGCTGCCCCGGCTATGAAAATTGCCCCCTCTAGGGCATAAGTGCGCTTGCCATTCAGCTGATAAGCAATGGTGGTGAGCATCCTGTTTTTGGATGGCACGGGCGTGTCACCCGTGTTCAGCAGCGCAAAACACCCTGTGCCATAGGTTGATTTCATCATGCCAGGCGCAAAGCACGCCTGGCCGATCATCGCCGCATGCTGATCCCCTGCCACACCGCCAATAGGAATGGCCGCGCCAAACAGCGCCATATCGCACACACCAAAATCTGCCGCACAATCCTTGATCTGCGGCAACATCGCGGCAGGCACATCCAGAATGCGCAACAGTTCATCATCCCATGTGCCATCATGGATGTTGCACAGCAATGTACGCGAGGCATTGGTGGCGTCAGTGGCGTGAACTTTTCCGCCCGTCAGCCGCCAAATCAAAAAACTGTCGACTGTGCCAAAGCAAAGCCCACCCGCTTCTGCCTTGGCGCGCGCACCCTTTACTTTGCCCAACAGCCAAGAAAGTTTCGTGCCCGAAAAATAAGGGTCAAGCAGCAGGCCGGTTTTGG
The DNA here is from genome assembly GCA_028868255.1 of Alphaproteobacteria bacterium. Classification (GTDB taxonomy): domain Bacteria; phylum Pseudomonadota; class Alphaproteobacteria; order Rhizobiales; family Aestuariivirgaceae; genus Aestuariivirga. The sequence continues at coordinate 2,724 of JAGWUY010000134.1, forward strand.
CGGTGAAAATGGCTTCATGGCCCTGCGCTTTCAAGGCATGGCAAAATTCAGCGGTGCGCCGGTCTTGCCAAACGATGGCCTTGTGAATGGGTTTACCTGTTTTGCGATCCCACACCACCACGGTTTCGCGCTGGTTGGTAATGCCGATGGACGCAATTTCGCTGGCCTTGATGCCTGCTTTCTTGATGGCGGCTTTGACTGTGCTGAGAACCGTGGCCCAGATTTCTTCAGCGTCATGTTCCACCCAGCCTGATGCGGGAAAATATTGTTTAAACTCTTTTTGCGCTGTGGCCTTTGGAACGAGCTTTTGGTCGTAAACGATGGCCCGGGTAGAGGTCGTTCCTTGGTCAATTGCCAGCACATATCGCGCCATTGTCACACCTTTGATTTTTTGGCTTTCGGTTTGGCTGTCTCGCCCAAATAGGCGCGCAGGGCCGCCTGTTCTTCCGCACTCATATGAAGCCCAAGTTTTGAGCGTCGCCACAAAATGTCTTCAGCCGTCACTGCCCATTCCTGTGTTTTTAAGTATTCAATTTCTTTCGTGCTGAGCGGCCCAATAAAGGCACCAAGATCTGAGGCAAATCGAGCGCCATCCATAAATTTATCCATATCCGTGCCATAGGCTTTGAACAGGCGCAAAACATTTGCAGGTTTGAGAAAAGAATACTGCTTTTGCTTCTCAGCAATCAACTTGGTCACATCTCCATAAGCCACATTTCCGCCTGGCAAATGGCCCTTGGCTGTCCAAGGTTTTTTTGCCGCTGGAAAAAATGTACCAAGTTTTTCCAGTGCGTGTTCCGCCAGTTTGCGGGATGTAGTGATCTTGCCCCCGAAGACTGACAGCAACGGGGCGCGGCCTTCTGATTGCTCGAGCTTCAACACATAATCGCGCGTGGCTTCTTGGGCCGCACTTGCACCATCATCATAAAGCGGGCGAATGCCAGAATAGCTCCAGCGAATCATCTCGCGCGTCACTTGGCGTTTGAAATATTCGCTCACGGCACCCAGAAGATAGTCAATTTCTGCATCGGTAATATCAGGCTTACCAGGCTCCCCCTTGTGGTCTTCATCCGTGGTGCCAATCAGTGTGAAGTTGGTTTCGTAAGGGATGGCAAAACAAATGCGCCCATCCGCATTCTGGAAAATATAGCAGCGGTCGTGATCGTAAAGCTTGTCCAGCACAATGTGGCTGCCTTTGACTTGGCGGATTTTATCCGTGCTGTTTTCACTGATAACCGAAGCCAGCACTTCACCCACCCAAGGCCCAGCGGCATTCACCAAGGCCTTGGCCTGCACGGTTTCGCTTTGACCGTCAGCGCGTTGCACGATGATCGTCCACATCCCGTCTTCGCGCCGCGCCGAAGTAACCTTGGTGCGCGTGGCAATTTTTGCCCCCAATGCCGCTGCATCTTTGGCATTCAGCACCACAAAGCGTGAATCTTCCACCCAGCAATCAGAATATTCATAGGCATGGGTATATTCATTTTGCAGTGGCTGGCCCACCACATCAGTTGTTAAATCTACACTACGCGTCGGCGGCAGAATTTTGCGGCCCCCCAAATGATCATAGAAAAACAACCCGAGGCGGATCAGCCAGCGTGGCCGAAGCCCTTGGTGATGCGGCAATACAAAACGCAGCGGCCAAATGATGTGCGGTGCTGATTTGAGCAGAACTTCCCGTTCTACCAAAGCCTCGCGCACCAGCCTGAATTCATAATGTTCAAGATAGCGCAAGCCGCCATGGATCAGTTTGGTGGAGGCCGATGATGTGCCGGAAGCCAGATCATTCATTTCCGCCAGAAAAACCGAAAGCCCACGCCCCGCCGCATCGCGTGCAATGCTACAGCCATTGATGCCACCGCCAATAATGAAAATATCATAGATCATCATACCACTCGATCAAAAATTTGATCACGCCGCCGCTTTCTGGGCTTTGCCACCAATCAACGCGTTAAACATGTAAAAGCTCACTTTACGCATTTTAGGCATGAGGGGAAGGGCCTCTGTGCGCACCCGCTCATAAGCGCCTGCGCCGAGCGAGGTTTCCAACCATTCAATATATTGCGGAATTTCTGCCCACTTTTTCACTAGCTCTGGCGTCAACTCGCCATGAAACTGTGTGCCCACCATATTGCCGCCCAGCGCCATGATTTGCACAGGTGTGATGTCTGATGAGGCTAAGACCTCGGCTCCAACCGGCAATTGAGTCACTTCCGCATGGTGCCACTGCATCATACGAAAATGCTGAGCCAAACCAGCCGTCAGCGCATGAGGCCCTGTGAGTTCAATCGCGCCAATGCCAACCTCAGCAGCACGGGCCAACCCCACCTTGCCACCTGTGGCTTCAGCCAAAAGCTGCATGCCCAAACATACACCAAAAAAGGGCCTCTGGCGAGAAATGGCCCATTCGGCGATGGCTGCCTTTTCGGCCTTCAACCATGGATATTGGGCCTCTTCCCACACATCCATGGCCCCGCCCATGACCAGCAAAAAATCATAAGGGGCCAAAGAGGGAATCTCTTGGCCCCTGTGCAAGTGAACAACATCCAGCCGCGCCCCGCGCGCCTCCAGAAATTCACCAAAAAGGCCGGGCGGTTCATTGTCCATATGCTGAAAAACAAGGGCGCGAGAAATCATGTGAGGGAATCCGGCAAGGGGTGATCAGCGCGCTACATAAGACGCAATTGAGACAACACAATGATTCGATTGTCGCAGTAAAGTTTTTTGCTAAAAGCAGCCCATGGAAAATCCAATCATAGCTGAAGTCAGGCGCGGCCCCATCGTCGAAAGCCGCCACCGGGGGTCTTATGTGGTGCGCAATCTGAAAGGCGAAACCCATTTATCTGGCGGCGATATTACAAGCCCGGTTTACCCGCGCTCGGCGATGAAAATTTTCCAGTGTCTGCCCATGGTGCAGGCAGGTGCTGCGGATCGCTATGGCCTGAATGAAGAAGAAATCGCGCTCTGTTGCTCATCCCACGGCGGCGAGCCTGATCATGTGCGCGTAGCCCGCAGCATTCTGCACAAATGCGGCGCGGCTGAAGACTGTTATGAATGCGGTACTCACGCCCCAGCCTCTACCCCTGCTGCCTATCAACTGGTGCGCGATGGTGAAAAGCCGGGTCAGGTGCATAATGTGTGTTCTGGCAAACATGCAGGCATGATCGCCTTTGCAAAGCATTTGGGCGTTGACCCCAAAGGTTACACCACGCCAGAGCACCCGGTACAGAAGGCCATCGCCGCCACCATCGCGCAGTGGTGTGAGGTGGATGTCGCGAAAGCTCCCATGGGCATTGATGGCTGTTCCGTGCCCACTTGGGCCTTGCCGCTGACGCAAACCGCATTGGGCTTTGCCAAACTTTCCAACCCTGAAGTGGCCGCCGCCGCGCGCATCATCAAGGCCGTCAGCCATCACCCTTTCATGGTGGCGGGCACCGGGCGCTTTGACACGCGCGTGATGCAAGCTGTGCCACGCCTATTCATGAAATTTGGCGCTGAAGGTGTTTATTGCGGCACCATCGCCCATGCGGGATTAGGCTTTGCCATGAAATGTGATGATGGTGCAGCGCGCGCCGTGGA
>JAGWUY010000135.1 GCA_028868255.1 Alphaproteobacteria bacterium
AGAAGCGCGTTAAGGTTGGCCGCGAATTTTTGTTTGATTAGGGAGGAATGACTTTTCTATGAAAAGTCATGCGCACCCTGAATTCACGACTGCCGATCAACTTGTCTGACATATGACGGTGTCACCAAAAGTCAGATCGATCTTGCCGTTAGAGTTTGTAGTTTTCTAAATTTATTGTAATAAATGAATTGCAGTCGAGGGGGCCCCATCGCACTGGAGAAATGTATGAAAAGAATTGTCATGGCATTTATGAGTTTCTTTTTGGTGTTTGCCCTTGCGGCTGCATCAGCTGAAGCCAAAGCCAAACACTACAGCTATTTAAATATGAAACATGACGGGGCCATTAAGCGAGCAAAACATGCGCGCCGCGCGCCTGCGCCACCCCCCATCGTCGTTGCCCGCATCAATGTTTCGTCGCAAACCATGTCTGTCAGCGTGAATGGTTGGCCTGAGGGTTATTGGCGGGTTTCCACTGCGCGTGCAGGCTATAGCACGCCAAGAGGGGTTTACCGCGCCCAACGTTTGGCCCGGGTGTATTACTCCAAGAAATATGACAATGCGCCGATGCCGAACTCGGTGTTTTTCTATGGCGGCTACGCCATTCATGGCACGGGCCATATTTCCCAATTGGGTCGACCCGCTTCGCATGGCTGCATCCGTTTGCACCCCTCCAATGCGGCGGCGTTTTTTGACATGGTGCAGCGCCATGGCATGTCTCGCACGCGCATCATTATTGGCTAGCGGTGCGGACGGCGCTGATCACGGGTGGTGCCCAAGGCATGGGTGCTGCTGTTGCGAAACAGTTTCTCTCTGACGGGTTCTCTGGTGTTGTGTTGTTGGATCGCAACGCCGAGGGCTTGAAGCGACAGGCTTCAATGCTATCTCATCTTGGGGCAGTGGAAGTTTTGCCTGCTGATTTGCGCAATGACGACACAGCCGAAAAAGCTGTTGGTCTTTGCATCGAGAAATTTGGTCGCATTGATGTGGTGGTCAATGCCGCAGGCAATACCGAGCGCTGCGGCATTGCCGACACGACGCCGGAAGCGTTTCACCGCCTGTTTGACGTGAATGTGAAAGCGCCATTGCAAATCATGCAGCAGGCCACCAAGCACATGGTGGCCGCGAAATCCGGCGTCATCATCAATATGGCCAGCATGCTGGCTTATGGCGGGCCGCCCAGCATTGGCACATATGCCGCCTCTAAAGCGGCACTGGTGGCTTTATCCAAAAATGCGGCCAACACCTTCAAGCGCCAAGGCGTGCGGGTGTTTTGCATCAATTTGGGTTGGGTGCTGAGCGAAGGTGAGCATGAGATGCAAACCAAGTTTCATGGGCTGCCGGAAAACTGGCATGAAGAGATCGGTGCACGCATGCCCGCTGGCCGCTTGATTAAGCCCGAAGATGTGGCCGGACTTTGCGCCTATCTGGTTTCACCTTCGGCACAGATGATGAATGGTGCGGTGATTGATTATGAGCAAATGCCGATGGGAGTTTATGATGTGCATCCGGCTTTACGCGTAGATTAACCCAACTCCAGCACCACAATCTCAGGCGGCATGCCGAAACGGATGGGGATGATGCTGCAACCTAAGCCGCCGGAAACGATTAGATGCTTTCCGTTTTCCACCACATGCCCGTAGGCAAAGCGATTGCCATAGGATGAAGGTGTAATGAAGGAATAGCCGAACAGGCGCACCTGGCCGCCATGAGTATGGCCGCTTAGGGTGAGAGACACGCGATCTGGAATTTCTGGGAAAAGGTCAGGTTCGTGTGCCATGTGGATGATGGGCGCATCATCATTAATCATTGCCATGGTGCTTTGAATATCTGCGCGGCTTTCGAAGCTTGTCCAATGATGATTGTGAATGGCGATCATTGAGCCCGTTCCTGACAGCCAAAAGGGCATGCCATCTTTTTTCAATTGGATTGCGCGGTTTTCCATCACGGGAATGCCGGCATCTTCAAATGCTTTTTGCGCCACAGTGGGGCCATAGCCCCGCTTCTGGGCGGTGAGATCATCCCACCAATCATGGTTGCCGCAGATGGCAAATGTACCCAGAGGTGAAGTCAAAGCCTTGGCGGCATTTGCAGCTTGGGCCACTGGCACTTTGGCGGTGCGAAAAGGGTGAGCGGTTACATAATCACCCAGCAACAGGTGCATATCGGGCTGCAAGGCATTTGCCGTTTCAATGATGCGTTGCCAGCGGCGCACGGGCATATGTGGCTCTACCAAATGCGGATCGGCAAGCAAGACAGCACGCAATTTCAGGCCTGGAGTCCAGCGGGGCGGGGTGAATTTGTAAGTCACGGTGTTTAAACGAAAGCCAGGTTCGATCACCGCAGCATAAGTTGCAGATGCAAAGCCCGCCAGCGTGGTATAACCGATCGTGGCTAGAAATTGGCGGCGCGTGATCATAGTTGTCTCGTCGTTTCTTTCGCCTCAGTCAGGCACCATTGCCGGAAGGCATCCACCAGCGGATTCTGTGTGGAATCCAAAGGTGAAATAACATGATAGGCAAATTGTGGCGGTGCGCGCAGCGAAAGCTCAAAAGGTTTCACCAAGCGGCCTGCCAACAAGTCATCCGCCACCAGCGTGGAATCGCCTAATGCCACGCCGTGGCCATCTATGGCAGCTTGCACAGTTAAAGAGGTTTGGCCAAAGTGCAATCCGCGCTTGTCATCAAAGTCACGGATGCCGGCGGCCTGCATCCACATTTTCCAATTTGGCCATGGTGTGCCTTGCGCATCATAATCGAGATGGATCAAGGGATGGTGCAGCAAGTCTTTGGGCGTGTTGAGTGGCTTTTGCTTGGTGATCAGGCGCGGGCTGCACACGGGGAACACTTTGTCCTGAAACAGAAGATCGGCTTTGAGGCCGGGGTAGCGCCCTTCGCCAAAGCGGATGGCGATATCCACATCGTCGCGCTCAAAATCCAGCACGTTGGCTGTCACGTCAATGCGAACATCGGCACCGGGAACGAGATCAAGGAACCTGTCAAGCCGCGGCACTAACCATTTGGCGGCGATGGAAGGAGAGGCGGAAACCTTAAGTTGGTTACGATTTTCTAAACGCTTGATGCGCTTGATGGCGCGTGCCAGCATATCCAGACTTTCGGCAGCCGCGGTGCTGAGAATTTCGCCTTCACGCGTCAAGGCCATAGAGCGGCTGGTGCGGGAGAAGAGCTCAACGCCGATTTGATCTTCTATCTCTTTGATTTGATGGCTGATTGCAGCCGGGGTCACACCCAGCTCACTGGCCGCCTTCGTGAAGCTCAAATGCTGCGCCGCAGCATTAAATGCGCGGAGAGAGCGTAAACCTGGAAATTTTTCTAACATGGTATCTTCAAATAATATTTGATGATGAGGTGAGAATTAGTCGTTTGTAACTGCATTTGCAAGCAACTATATTCTGATCATCAAATTGTTTAATGGGAATTAAGAATTATGTATAAGATCGTTGATCGTCTCCGTGCTGCATATGCGAACATGACACAGGTTGACCCGCTGGTAGCCCGCCTTATCGAAGACAACCGTGCGTTCATGGCCTCTTCGCGTGGGTGGAACAAGTCTAACGTTCTGTAAGCCGTTCAAAGCTCCTCGACCCCGCCAGTGAGACACTGGTCTGACCGCCCGTCGCTTGGGCGGTCTTTTTTTGCGATCAAACTTATTTGCCCTGCCAAACAGGCGTGCGCTTTTCGGCGAAGGCTTTTGCACCCTCAAGCTGATCCTCTGAAGAATATAGAACATCCACAGTCTTCAACTTACGTTTGGTCACAAGGTTAAATGCTTCCTCGACTGACAGATGCGCCGTGTCGCGGGCGATTTCCTTGATCGCCGCAAACACCAGCGGCGGCCCGCCAGCCAACTGTTCGGCCAATGCTCGCGCACGCGGCATGAGATCAGAAGCGGCCACCACCTCATTGATCAGGCCCCACTGCTTGGCTTCCTTGGTGTCGATACGGCGACCTGTGAACAACAGTTCCATGGCCACATGATAGGGGATGCGGCGCGGCAATTTAATGGTAGCGGCATCGGCCACCGTGCCGGAGTTGATTTCGGGCAGGGCGAAGGTGGCATGTTCGGCGGCGATGATGATGTCGCAACTGATCATAATTTCAAAGCCACCGCCAAAGGCCAGGCCATTGACCGCGCAGACCACTGGTTTGTTCAAGCCCTTCAATTGCTGCAAACCGCCAAAGCCGCCGACACCATAATCCGAATCCGGCGCTTCGCCGGCTGCCGCCGCTTTCAAATCCCAGCCGGGGCAGAAGAACTTTTCGCCTGTTGAGGTGAGGATGGCCACACGCAATTCCGGATCATCGCGGAAACTTGCGAACACATCGCCCATGATGCGCGAGGTGGCGGCATCAATGGCATTGGCCTTAGGGCGGTCAATGGTGACTTCAAGAATGGCACCGTTTTTGACGACGTGGATAGGGCTGGTCATTTTTCAAAACTTCTTTGTGCTTCCTGCATCTTTCAAGATGGCATTTGCCGTGTGTCTGCTTACGAGATTGAATGGCACGAGGATAGGTCTGGGTTTTCTTGGTTTGCTCCATTTTTCATGTGAACCTTTGCCGCCTTTGGACAACTCATAGCCCAAAGACCGCAACTCTTTGAAAACATCAGGGTAGAAACCTTCCGGCATCAGGCCGCTGCGGAAACTGGAGACGGAGGTTGCCATACAATGGTTGGCAACAGGTCCCTGATGGATGTTCCGGCAAGTTCCTCTGATGTCAAATGGTTTGCAACAATGAGCTCCGCCGCGAATTCATTCATCACGGCTTCAAACTCTGGGATGGTTTTTGCCTCGATGTGAAGGCCGAAAATATCAGATTCCGAATACCAAATCTTGGCTTTATCATCCCACAATGCCTTGACATAAAATGCGCGTTTCATGGGGCGATCCTAATCCGAATTTCTCATGCTCACAAGTGCATCGGCGGCGATTGCGCCGTTGGGGAGCACGAACAGGGGGTTCACATCAAGTTCGTCGATTAAGCCCTCATGCGCGGCAGCAAATTTGGCGATGGCTTCGATGGCGGACACCACAGCTTGCTGATCGCCGGATTTGCCGCGGAAACCCTCGGCCATTTTCCAGATGCGGAGTTTCTTCAGTGCACGGAGGATTTCGCTTTGTGACGTAGGCAGCAATAGGGTAACGGAGTCTTTCAAGAGTTCCGTCAAAATACCACCAGCACCGATGACGAGGGCGAGGCCGAATTGTGGATCGGATTTGAGGCCCACAATCAATTCTGCTACCGCCCCTTGCACCATTTTTTCGATCAGCACTTCATCACCCAGGCTGGCCATTTTTTCAGCGGCGGCGGTGACTTCATCAGCGGATTTGCGGTTGATCGCCACGCCGCCCACTTCAGTCTTGTGTAGGATGGTTGCGGAAGAAATTTTAACGGCGACCGGGAAACCCAGTTTTGTGGCGGTGGCTGCGGCATCAGAAATTTTGCAAACCGCGCCTTGTGGTATGGGTAGACCGAACTTGGCCAGCAGTTGCTTGGTCTCAAATTCGGTGAGTAGCTTTGCTGCGCCGTCTTTTTGCACGATGGATTTGAAGTGGGGCAACACATCACCGCGTGCCCAGTTCTGGCCAATGAAGGCGGCGGCTTCAAACGCTGTCAATGCATCATCGAGGCCCATCATGGGGGCCATGCCATTTTCAGCAATATTAGCAGCCATATCAAGCGGCATGGATTCATGCAGGCTGGCCACAATCACAGCACGCGCCTTGTTGGTGGCAGCGGCGCGTTGAAAGGCGCGGGCGGTTTTCCACCAGGCGGCGGGGTTCATGTGGTTGTGGGTGGGCACGTCCAAAATCAACATGCCCAAATCAAAGCCACCTGAGAGCACGGCGGTGAATGTTGCTTCCAGCTTGGCCTCATCACCCCAGATGAAGGTGTGATAATCAAGCGGATTATCGATCGACACAAATTCATTCAGCGTGGCGCTGACTTTTGGTTTCGTGGCGGCGTTGAAGGGCGGGAACGACACGTTTTTCGCCAGCGCCATGTCAGCCACCAAAGCCGCTTCACCGCCTGAGCAGCTCATCGAGACGAGCCGCGAGTCTTGAATGGGGCCGCCGTGGTGGAGGAACTTCAGGGTTTCGGCGAAGGCCGAAACGGAAGTCATGCGGGCGATGCCATAGCGCTCAAACAGCGCATCATAGAGTGTATCGGCGCCGGCCAGCGAAGAGGTGTGGCTCATGGTTACTTTGGCACCTTGTT